>CAVKOT010000034.1:0-19062 GCA_963658045.1 Opitutia bacterium UBA4654 | reverse complement strand
TATGTGGAAAGTCGAAATCGTCCGCATGTTCCGCTTGCTTCAATGTCTCGATTTCAACGGTTTATCACCTCTCAAGGCGGACAGAATCAGCCTGGGTGAGACGAAGGATTACCCCTTGAGAAACGGGGGATAAGGGTGCTTCACCGTCCAGCCCAAGGCTAGACGGTCATAGGAGCACGCTGCATGGGCAGATGAATGCCGCTGCGTTCACCGTCCAGCCTTGGGCTGGACGGTAAGGGTAGCACAATGACACACACCGGGCAGCCAACCGCCCATCCGCTCCCATGCCGCTCCGCAGGAAGGGCAAGGGGAATGGGAGATGTGACAAAGACGAGTGGAAGAAGAGGGGCACCCCTCACGCCAGGCGGTACATGCCGCCTGGCAGCATACGCACGAGGCCCTTCATCTCCAGGCCAAAGAGGATGCTGGAGAGGCGGCCTATGGGCAGGGAGGTGGATTGGGAGAGATGGTTGAGGTGGACCTTGTCGCTGCCCTGCATGGCCTGCACCACCTGACGCTCGTCGGCAGTGAGCTCGGGGAAGAGCTCGGGCTGGATGCCCTGCCCCAGTTGCCTCCTGCGCTCTGGGGCGGTCTCCCAGCCCATCAGCTCGACCAAGTCCTGTGCCGAGGTGATCATGGCAGCCCTGCTGGTGCGTATGAGGTGGTTACAGCCCTCGGAACAGGCATCGGTAACCCGCCCAGGAAAGGCCATCACCTCGCGGTCATAGTCACTGGCCAGGCCAGCGGTGATGAGCGATCCGCCCTTGCGCGCGCTCTCCACCACCACCGTCACGTCACTCATGCCCGCCACGATGCGGTTGCGCTGCACGAAGTTGCGCTTGTCAGCATTCGTCCCCGCCATAAACTCGGTGAGGAGTCCGCCCCGTGAGAGCATCCGCACAGCCGTGTCGCGGTGCAGGCGGGGATAGATCTGGTCCAGGCCATGAGCCAGCACGGCCACCGTGTCACTGCCCTCGTCCAGGGCAGCCCTGTGGGCGTGGATATCGACACCATAGGCCAGGCCGCTCACCACCAGGGCATCGGGGCAGAGCGCGTGCAGGTCGTGCAGGAGACTGGAGCAGAGGTCCTTGCCATACTCGGTGATGTGGCGCGTGCCCACCACCGAGACAACATGGCTGGCATTCAGGTTGGCCTGGCCCTTATAATAGAGTATGATGGGGGCATCGGCACACTCCCTGAGCCGCAGGGGGTAGCCGTCATCGCCCAGCCCCAGGCACTGGATGCCGTTGCGGGTGGCCCACTCCAGTTCCTGCTCTGCCCTGGGCATGTGGGTGTCCATGGCAGCCAGGGCCTCCAGGGTGGCCTTGCGTGCCTGGGGGCACACGTCACCCAGGCTGTGCCTGTGCTCATAGACCGCCGTGGCAGAGCCGAGCGCATCCACCAGGGAGCGGGCCGCAGCCAGGCTCAGGCGCGGCACCCGCGTGAGTGCCATCAGGCAGAGTGTCTCCTGCTGGCTCATCGCTCGCTGAGGTATGGCGCCAACTTCCCAGCCAGCTGGGGGCATTCGTCCAACTTGCCATGCATCAGGCACACGGTATCGACCTGGCCACGCACCACCAGTTTGTTGTCCGGCAGGCGGTAGATGTCCTGCAGGAAGACATAGCGAAGCCCCTCTTTGCGCACGCGCAACTTGCTCACAAACTCGTCACGGCTGCGCAGGGGAGTCTTGAAGGCTATCTGCAGGCGTGCCACCACGGGAGTGATGCCGGCCTGGTACATCTCGGCAAAGCTGATGCCAGCCGAGAGCAGGAACTCATGGCGCGTGTGCTCCATGTAGTGCTGGTAGTTTGCATTGTTCACGATACCCTCAAGGTCGCACTCATAGTCGCGCACCTTGAAGGGCAGTTCGAAGGCATATTTTGTCTCTTTCATTTCGTCTTGTGTGTCTGTTCTTACTTATTGTGTGCACGTCCCAGGACTGGTGCCACTGTCCAGCGAGGAGCGCAGGTAGGCATAACCGAACTGGCAGCGGAGGCAGTCGAGGCGGTCGCAGTACTGCTGCTTGAGTTGTATGAGGGCCTGGCTGTCGGCAGCCGACGACACCCTCACCCCGCACTCCCGCCACACGCGCAGGATGCGGTTGTCCTCGGCAGGCAGTTGCTCCAGCAGGGCCTGTGCCCTGTCAGTCCACTTCTCCTCGCCCATGCTGCTGCCATAGGCATAGAGCAGGGGAGCCACCGTGTTGATGAGCACGAGCCTGGTGGCCGGTGCCGAGAGTCCCGCAGCACGCATGCGCCTGTGCAGGTCGTCCACGCCCCGCACCTCGAGCAGGGCATCCATCTGCACCTGGCCGCTGTGGTAGAGGCGGGCTATCTGCCTGAGGCGCACATGGGGGAAGTTCTGGGGACGGGTACGGAGGTAGCGCCAGTCGGCATACTGCAGGGCCGGGGTGAGCGAGAACTTGCCTGCCAGGAAAGCAAACTCCTGCTGCATGCGTGTGCGGTCGGCCTCGGCCTCATCGGGGAAGGCATGCCCGATGAGCCCCGCCATGCCCAGAAAGAGGGCCTCCACCTGGAAGAGGTGGTCACGGTGCTTGCCCGCCGCCTGCAGAGGGATGGCCATCGCCCATCGCTCGAAAGTGTCGCCATTGAGCCCGAAGCCGAAATTGCGGCACAGGGTGACAAAGCAGGCACGCTCCCAGTCGCCGCCGAAGGCCTTGACCCTGGCCAGCACCTGACTGGCACGCTGGTGCATACGCTCGTTGAGCAGCCTGTCCAGCCAGCCGTGCATGCGCAGCGGCTCGACTGAGGGAAGTACCCGGTGGCAACGGGGAAACTCGTCGGTACGGAGCAGCGTCTGGTAATCAGCGGCCAGCGGGGTGGGCACAGGCATGACCAACTGCGGGATGACCCTCCCATGGGAAGTCATCACCTCACGGTCGGCCTCCTGCACCACATGCAGGATGACCCCGTCGTAGGCAGCGTCGGAGTCGTGTCCGTGGCGGTACCAGTCGGACGAGCGCAGGTGAATCTCCACGTTGCCAGCCCACAGAAGCCCATCCACCAGCACCTTGGCATTGAAGAAGTCGGGGCCACGGTCGCCGTTGTGCGTGCCGGGGTCTATGACCTCCACACGCCTGCCGTCAGTGGTGGCCAGGTCGCCCAGGGGCCACATGCGGTGCTTCCATACATAGTGCAGCAGTTTCTCCATACATGCAAAGTTATGATTAAATGTGCGTACCCCAGGCCTTGCCAGGGCAGTTTTTGGGGCTACGGCTTCGGTATCTTGCCGAAATGCACTACTTTTGCACACATAACTTATTCCGCAAGAATGAAGATAGCATTGATAGGGTACGGCAAGATGGGCCGTATGATAGAGGAGATAGCCGTGAGTCGCGGCCATGAGATAGTGAGCATCATAGATGTCGATAACCGTGATGACTTTGACAGCGAGGCATTCTGCTCGGCCGACGTGGCCATCGAGTTTACCGCCCCGCAGGCTGCCTATGACAACTACCTGCGTGCCTTTGCCCACCATGTGAAGGTGGTGAGCGGCAGCACGGGATGGATTCCCCAGCATGGCGATGACGTGAAGCGCATGTGCGAGCAGGAGGGACAGACGCTCTTCTGGAGCAGCAACTTCAGCCTGGGAGTCACCATCTTCAGGGCTGTGAACCGCTATCTGGCACGTATCATGAACCAGTTTGCCGACTACACGCCCAGCATGGAGGAGGTGCACCACGTGCACAAACTGGACTATCCGAGCGGCACGGCCATCACCCTGGCCGAGGAACTGGCCTCGGAGGTGGAGCGCGTGTCGGGCTGGCAGAGCGGCCTGCTCACCAACCCCGACGGCTCGGTGGAGGGCACGGAGCATGTGGCCGCTGGCAAGATACGCATCGACAGCGTGCGCCGGGGCGAGGTGCCAGGCATACACAGCATCACCTGGGACAGCCCCGCCGACAGCATCACCATCACCCATGACGCGCACAACCGCAGGGGATTTGCCCTTGGCGCAGTGCTGGCAGCCGAATACACAGCCCAGCACCACGGACTGCTCACCATGAGCGACCTGTTCAAATTCTAATCCGCAAGCCCCTATGAAACTGAATATACGCAAGCCTACGCCCACCGACTGGGGCAAGGCCGTCATCGTGACACTGCTTTACCTGTGCTTCCTGGGCTGGGTGGATGCCTGGTGGGGACTCATCGTGGTACCCTTCATCCTGGATGCCTACCTCACACGATGGATTCCCTGGACCTGGTGGAAGAACCTGGAGAACCCCGTCGCACGCACCATCATGAGTTGGGTCGATGCCATCGTGTTTGCACTGGTGGCCGTCTATTTCTTCAACATATACTTCTTCCAGAACTACAACATCCCCAGCAGTTCGCTGGAGAAGAGCCTTTTGGTGGGCGACTATCTGGTGGTCAACAAGATGGCCTATGGCCCTCGCGTGCCACAGACCCCCCTTCACCTGCCGCTGGTACAGCACACGCTGCCCAACATCCTGGGCCTGGGCGAGTGCAAGAGCTACATCGAGTGGCCACAGTGGAAGTACAAGCGCGTGCATCCGAAGCCCGTGCAGCTGAATGACATCGTGGTGTTCAACTACCCCGCCGGCGACACCATCGTCACCGCCCAGCCCTATCAGACGGAATACTACTCACTGTGCTACGGCATAGGCACCCAGATATGGGAGCAGGAGCAGGGCGGACTGCCCAGGCTGGACTCACTCTCGCCCCTGCAGCAGAGGGAGTTCTATGGCAAGATCTACAACCTGGGCAAGCAGTATGTGGCTGCCGACCAGCGGGACTTCGGCCACATCGGCACCCGCCCGGTGGACCGCAGGGAGAACTATGTGAAGCGTTGCGTGGGCCTGCCCGGGCAGACGCTGGAAATCAAGAACCGCGTGGTGTACCTCGACGGAAAGGTGAATCCCGACGCGCGCAACGTGCAGTACAACTATGAGGTGTCGCTTGTGGGCGAGTCGATACCGCAGTCGCTGGTGGAGGAGTTGGGCATCAGCCAGGATGACCTGAAGGACTACTACCAGTCGGGAATACTCCCCCTCACCAAGGCCGCCAAGGCCGCGCTGGAGAAGCGCAGGGATGTGGTGGCCAGCATAAGCATCATCCACAACAACGAGACCGGCGCGCTCTACCCACAGAACGCACACACGGGCTGGACCTGTGACAACTATGGCCCCATCTGGATACCCAAGAAGGGAGCCATCGTCAAGCTCACGCTGGAGAACCTGCCCATCTATGAGCGTCCCATCAGGACGTATGAGGGCAACGACCTGCAGGTCACACCCGAGGGCAAGATACTCATCAACGGCAAGGAGAGCACGGAATACACCTTCCAGATGAACTACTACTGGATGCAGGGTGACAACCGGCACAACTCGGCCGACAGCCGTTACTGGGGCTTCGTGCCCGAAGACCACATAGTGGGCAAGCCTGTGCTGGTGTGGTTCAGCACCGACAAGGACTACCCCATGGCCAGCCTGCACCACATCCGCTGGAACCGTCTGTTCCGCTGGGTGAGCAACATGAAGTGAACACAGAACATTAGTTACACAAGGAAAGGAACCGTACTTGAGACGCCGCGTGGGCATATTGCTGGCCTTCGTCATCGCCATCTTCGTGGCCGTGACACTGCGCTGTGCCGTGTATGGGATATTCTATATCCCCCACGACACACAGCGTCCCGTGCTGATGGCTGGGGACAGGGTGCTGGTGCGCAAGTGGGCCTATGGCTGGCGCATGCCGTGGTGGAGGGCCGGGGAGAGGAAGTGCCCCCGGACTCCAAGGCAGGGTGACTGGGTGGCCTTCAGCACCCGGCAGTCGGCCGACTCGCTGCCACAGCAGGGCATAGGATGCCTAATGGCCTGCCCCGGCGACACGGTGTGGACGGGGCCACAGTTCCGCGTGAGCCCCGTGAGGGACTACTCGCGGGGATGCATCTGGCCACTGGTGGTGCCACGCAAGGACGAGAGCATCACGATGTCGCCCTGGAACGTGAGCCTGTATGCCCGCACCATCAATGCCCACGAGGATGCCAGGGTGAGCGTGGAGGCCGACCATCTGGTGCGGAACGGCAGGGCGTGCCGCACCTTCCGCTTCCACAAGGACTATTACTGGCTCTACTCAGGCAGCCCGCACAACCTGCAGGACAGCCGCTCGCTGGGCTTTCTGCCAGGGGAGGCCATCACAGGACAGGCCTCCACGCTGCTCTATTCGCTCGACCCGGGAAAGCCCTGGTACAGCCGCATGCGCTGGCATCGCACCCTCAGTCCACTGGGAGGCAGGCCATGAGCACGCTGCTGCTACCCTGCTGCTACCTGGCTCCCGCATCACACTATAGTGCCCTGCTGCATGCGGGAGGGGCCATGATGGAGGTGTGCGACCACTACAGGAGGCAGACCCTGCGCAACCGCTGCCTCATCGACAGCCCGCAAGGGCCGCTCCCCCTGAGCATCCCCATCGTCAAGCCTGGCGCACAGGCATGCACCAGGGACATACGCATCAGTGACCACGGAAACTGGCGGCACCAGCACTGGAACGCGCTGGTGAGCAGTTATGGGCAGTCTCCCTTCTTTGAGTATTACGCTGATGACCTCGCACCCTTCTATGAGCGCAAGTGGGAGTTCCTGGCCGACTACAACGAGGCATTGCTCTCCCTCATGTGCCAGTTGCTGGACATCCCCGCACACGTCCAGCGCACAGGCACCTTCCTGGGCGATGCCATTGCCCAGGACTTCCCCCCGATAAGGACACCCTACTGGCAGGTGTTCGGCCACAGGAGCGGCTTCCGCCCCGGGCTGAGCATCGTGGACCTGCTCTTCAACATGGGCCCGGAGGGGCTCCTGCTCCTATGACCCTGCACCCACTGCCCGACAGCACGAGGCAGACACCCGACCCCGAGCGTTTCACCTACCCGTTCTGCTACAGGCCGCATCCGCTATGCGTGGCTGCGGCCAGTGCTGTGCGTGCCCATCTGAGGGAGCAGCCGCAATGGGCCGAGGAACTCTCGCAGGGCAAGATGATGGGCGTGCTGGTGGTGCGGCACGGGGACGAGCGGGGATTTCTGGCGGCCTTCTCGGGCACGCTGGGCGGACAGACCAGGCAGGAGTACTTCGTCCCGCCTGTGTTTGACCTGATGTCCCCAGGCAACCATTTCCAGGAGGAACAGGCCAGCATATCGGCCATGAACCGCCGCCTGGTGGCTCTCCAAAGGGAGCGGGGCGCGCTGCGCCTGCACCTGGGACTGGACAGCCTGTGCCGGCAACGCGACCAGGAACTACAGTCCATGCGCCAGGAGATGGCCAGGGCAAAGGAGCGGAGGGAGGCCATGAGGCAGACACTCCCGCCTGATGAACTGGCTCTGCGGCAGCCTGACATGGTGCGCGAGAGCCAGTTCCAGAAGGCTGAACTGAAAAGAATGGCCGAGCGGTGGAGGCTGGAGATAGAGCAGGCCCAGGAGCCACTGGAGGCCCTGGCAAGCGAGGAAGGCAGGCTCACCGAGGAGCGCAGGCAGCGCAGCGAGGCTCTGCAGGAGTGGCTCTTCGGCCAGTACCGCCTGCTCAACGCCAGGGGCGAGGAGCGAAGCGTGGGCGAGATATTCGGCCAGGTCACCCCGCCCTCGGGCTCAGGCGACTGCTGCGCGCCCAAACTGTTGCAATATGCATATACCCACGGCATGAGCCCCCTCTGCATGGCCGAGTTCTGGGTGGGCGGCACGCCCGTGGGCGAGGTGCGCCTTGACGGCCACTTCTACCCCGCCTGCCACAGCCGTTGCCTGCCTCTGCTGACGCACATGATGCGTGGGCTGCTGGTGGACGAGAACCCGCTGATGGCCGGCTACCAGCGTGTGCTCCAGGAGTTCAGCGTCCTGTATGCCGACCGCCATGTGGCCGTGGTGCGCAAGCCAGCGGGCATGCTGTCGGTCCCCGGCCAGGATGGCCTGCCCAGCGTGCAGGATGTGCTGTGCAAGAAGTTCCCACAGGCCACGGGCCCCATCATTGTCCACCGCCTGGACATGCACACCAGCGGACTCATGGTGGCGGCCCTCACCACCGAGGCTTACCATCTGCTGCAGAGGCAGTTCCTGCAAAGGACGGTGGAGAAGACGTATGTGGCCCTGCTGGAGAAGCCCATGCCCGTCGGGCAGGAAGGCGAGATCAGGCTGCCCCTGGCACCCGACCTGGCCGACCGTCCCCGCCAGCAGGTCGATGAGGAGCACGGCAAGCCTGCCCTCACACACTACCAGGTGGTGGGCAACGAGCAGGGACACGCGCGGGTGCTGCTGCATCCGCTCACGGGGCGAACCCACCAGTTGCGCGTCCACTGCGCGCACCCACAGGGCCTGGGAAACCCCATCGTGGGCGACCCACTCTATGGCCATGCGGGTGAGAGGCTGATGCTGCATGCCCAGAGTGTGCGGTTCACACACCCCGCAAGCGGCGAGCGCATGGACTTCCACTGGAGTCTTTTTTAGGAAGGATTATGGTAAAAGACAATATAATAAGTACTATGGACATCAAGAAAGAGAAGAGCAAGACGCGCCTGGACGTGCATACGCACACAATCATCAGCGGACATGCGTTCAGCAGTCTGCAGGAAATGGCGCATGAGGCAGCCGCCCAGGGACTGGACATACTGGGCGTGACAGAGCACGGGCCCAGCATCCCTGGCACCTGTGATCCCATATACTTCCGCAACCTGCACGTGGTTCCGCGCCAGATGTATGGCGTAAGGCTGCTCATGGGAGCCGAGCTGAACATCCTGGACACCCAGGGCACACTGGACCTCGACGAGCACTACTACCGCATGATGGACCTGCGCATAGCGGGCATACACAGCGTATGCTGGCACGGAGGAAGCCGCGAGGAGAACACGGCCGGCATGGTGGCGGCCATACGCAATCCGTGGACGCACATCATCAGTCACCCTGGCGACGGGGCTGCCGAACTGGACTACCGCCCCATCGTGGAGGCTGCCGCCGAGACGCACACGCTGCTGGAAATCAACAACACGAGTTTCCGTCCGGCACGCGGACTGGTAAAGGCCAGGGGCAACAACCTGGAGATCCTGCGCCTGTGCCGCCAGGAGGGCGTGCCCGTGATACTGGGCAGCGACGCGCACATCTCCTTCTCCATTGCCGACTATGGCTATCTCTACCCCCTGCTTGAGGAGACGCACTTCCCCGACGAGCTCATCATGAACTATGACACGGAGCGGTTCCTCACCTACCTGGGAATAGAGGATTAAGAAGCGCATCACAGCGCATTTCCCGACCCGGCGGCTATGCCGTTTTATGGTATGCCCCTGCGATGGCCCACGCAGCGGCATGCGATGCTCCACGCAGGGGCATGCACAGCCCTTCGCAGCGCGCTGCATTGAGACATGCAGCGCGCTGTGCTTTTCCGCACTACTTCCTCTCCGTCATCACGCCCTCTATCACCACATCGTCCGTGAGCAGGTTGCCCGGGATGGTGAGTGTGCCATCGGGCTGGAAGTCACCCTGCTTGAACTCTGTGGCCAGGGCGCGCCCCGCACCATGATGCACGATAATGGCGGTACACACAAAGCCCTGCTCGCCCACGCCCTTTACTCTGAGGGGCTGGCCCGCAGGGTGCCGGTAGCCTGCGCCAAAGGGCTTGCCGTCGGCCAGCAGCACCTCGCCATTACGCTGCGAGTTGGTCACCAGCACGGTGCCGTCAGCCCTGGCCGCCGAGGACTGGCGGGCAGCCTCGTCCTGCGGAGCGGCATCGCCCAGGCAGATGTCATCCATGTAGGCCACGAAGGGCTCGGCCAGGCGGTGGGGTGACTCGCAGTCAAAGATGACCACCAGCGAGTGTGCCTGCACCCCGCCAGCCCCCTTCACGGGAAACACCACATCAGTCCACTGCCCTGGGGTGGCCTCATTCAGGGCCAGGCGGGTTGACTGCACCACATCCTCGCCCTGGTGTGCCCAGGACTCTTCCGTGTGCCTGCCCAGCACGACCAGCAGGCTTCGGCCTGCCACGGGCTTGTGGATGCGCACATGCACATACCGCTCCTCGGGAGTGAGCTCAAACCGCATCTCCGGGGGGAGCGTCACCCTGGCTCCGTACATGTTGCTGCCCCAGAGGGAACGCTGGCAGCCCAGCACATGGCCCGAGGGGTTGCTGTCATCACGGTAGGGATTGGCCACCACCTGGCAGTTGCCCTGCAACCTGCCTGTACTGAAGGGCGACTGCTGCCAGCCGTCCCACACCCCCACCTGGGGGAGAGCCGTCTCCTCAAAGGTTATCACCTGTGCGCAGGCAGCCATGCTGAACGTCATGGCCACCAGCAGTGTGCCTATATTCTTTCCTCTCATCTTACTCTTGGATTAGTTTCACCTTGCTCATGGCTCAGAAGACGCTGACTCGCTGGATGGTGGGGCATGCGAGGGCATCCAGCAGGGACACGCGCACGAAGCGCACGCCATCCACTCCCTGCCATCCCTCGGTGCTCCCGCTCAGGGGGATGATGCGCTTGTAGCCTATGGTGGTACAGATGTCCTGGGCATGAGTCTGCCAGTTGACCCCATCGGCCGATGTCTCTATGCGGAATTCCTTGACACGCTGCCCCAGGGCTATGTGCTCCTGCAGCATCACGGCATGGACGGTGTGAGGCTTCCTCCACGACAGGGTGAGGGTGGCCTCGCGGCACTCATCATCGGTGGCCCAATAGGTGTCCTTGTTGTCATCCAGCGCCTTTCGGGCACTGAAGGAGCGTCCCTTGCCGGCCCTGCGAGTGTGGCTGGCCTCGATGCGGCAGCCCTTGCGGGTGAGGTCGGCATCCCTGCCCAGCCGCCCGCGCAGGAGTTTGCCCAGCCCGCGCAGGGACTCGGCGCTATGCTCGGGCACCAGGCCATCCTTGCCAGGAGGGACGTTCAGGATGAAGGTGGAGTTGCGCCCCACCGTCTCCAGATACATCCTGAAGAGCCGCTCGGGACTGAGTGCCTGCTCCCCGTCATGGTAGAACCACCCACGGTCGGTGGCCTTGGCGTCACTCTCGCCAGGCAGCCAGTACCACCCGCCCATGGTGCCCTGCTCGGCATGGGGCTGGTCCTGCCCGTCCAGGCGATTGTCGGTGGCCCAGTTGGTGATGCCCGCATATCCGCTCTCGTTGCCTATCCAGCGGGCCTCGCCTCCCACGCCCCACATCACACAGCGGGGCAGCAGGGCATGCACGGTGTCGCGCAGGTTGGGCAGGTCGTAGTAGGTGGGCCTATCGACCCTGACCACTCCGCCACGCCCGCCATAGTAGCCGTCACCGCCATTGGCCCCGTCGAACCACATCTCAAACTGGTCATTGCCATACGACGCGCACTCCAGGCACTGGCGCAGGAACACGTCGGTCACGTACTGGGGAGTGCCATAGAGGGCACTGTTGCGGTCCCATGGGCTGATGTAGAAGCCGTACTTCATGTGCAACTCCTGTGCGGCGCGGGCAAAGTCGCGGGGGATGTTGGTGGCCTGGGCATTGGCATTGCGGCTTGACGCCACGCTGTGCGTGGTGGTCTCGGTGGGCCACAGGCAGAAGCCGTCATGATGCTTGACCACGGCTATGCCACCGCGCATGCCTGCCTCGCGGGCCACGCTGAGCCACTGCCTGGGATTGGGCACAGAGGTGGGGGCGAACAGGCTCTCGTCCTCATTGCCCAGGCCCCACTCGCGGCCCGTATAGGTGTTCATGCCATAATGGAAGAAGGCATAAAACTCGGTCTCGTTCCATGCCAGCTGGGTGGCAGTGGGCAGGGGGTGCACGGGACGCGGCTCGTTCTGGGGATTGGGGACGCACTCGACGACCGGGACAAGCTGGGCCAGGAGCGCCAGGGGCAGGCTCCAGGCCAGCAGGGAGGTTAGGATGTTTCTCTTCACAGCGTTTCGGATTATATGAGGACAAATATAGGCAAAGTTTACGATATTCCTTGCACAGATGGCCGAAAGGCAATAGTTTTGCACGAAATATCACATGGCATGAGACATAAAGAGGAAGAAACGGAGCGGCAGACCTACTTCACCCACACGCTGGAGTGTGGCCTGCGCATCATCTGCACGCAGAGCCCCACCCCGATTGTGTATGCGGGCATAGCGGTGGATGCGGGCACTCGGGACGAGTTGGACACCGAGAGCGGGATGGCTCACTTCACCGAGCACATGAGTTTCAAGGGCACGCCGCGCCTGTCATCCAGGCAGGTGTCGGCCCGCATGGAGTCAGTGGGAGGTGACCTGAACGCCTACACGGGCAAGGAGGAGACGGTCTATTACGCCACCTTCCTGCGACAGCACCTCGACAGGGCCGTGCGCCTGCTCACCGACATGGTACTGCACAGCACCTTCCCACAGGATGAGATGGTGAAGGAGGCCGAGGTGGTGGCCGAGGAAATCAAGAGTTACAACGACCAGCCATCGGAGCTTATCTTCGACGAGTTCGAGTCGATAGTCTTCGGGCAGCACCCCCTGGGACGCTCCATACTGGGCCAGGAGGAACGGCTGCGCCAGTTCCGCACGGCCGACATGCGGGCCTTCCACAGCCGCATGTACCGCCCCGACCGCATGGTGCTCTTCGTGCGGGGACAGGTGGACCCGCACCTGGTGGTCAAGTTGGCCCAGAGGGAGATGGCACGCTACGGCATCGAGGAGGCCCAGGGGCAGCCCATCCCCAGGCTGGCACCCGACAGCCAACTGGCTCCCAGCGAGCCATTCCTGCGCAGGCAGAAGGACACCCACCAGGCACATGTGCTGCTGGGGGCACCGGCCTATGCGGGCAACGACCCGCGCCACCTGCGCATGTTCATGCTGAGCATGCTGCTGGGAGGCCCCTGCATGAGCAGCCGACTGAACGTGGCCTTGCGCGAGCGGCGCGGGCTGGTATATACCGTGGAGAGCAACACAGCCAGCTATACCGACACGGGGCTGTGGTGCATCTACTTCGGGTGCAGCCCGCACGACGTGGACCGCTGCCTGCGCCTGGTGCACAAGGAACTGGACCGGCTGACCGACGCACCGCTCTCACAGCGCGCGCTGAACGCGCTGCGCCAGCAGCTGAAGGGGCAGATAGGGGTGGCCGGGGACAACTTCGAGAGTCATGCCATCGGCATGGCCAAGCGGTTCCTGCACTATGGCACCACACGCACCACGCAGCAGACGTTTGACCTGCTGGACGCCATCACGCCCGAGCAACTGCTGGAGACGGCCAGGGAGACCTTCGCCCCGGCAAGGCTGCAGACGCTCATCTACGAGTAAAATCACCACTTTTGGGTATTTTCCACCATAGTGGCACTTTGCCACTCTGTTGCATGCAGGTTATTCGTAACTTTGTGCAGTAAACAGAAAACGCACTTCATCTATGACACTGAACGAACTGGGCATAGGACAGCAGGCGGTCATCACCACCGTGGGAGGACAGGGAGGCACCCGACAGCACTTCCTCGACATGGGCATGATACCCGGAGCCGCGCTGCGCGTACAGAAATTCGCGCCCATGGGAGACCCCATGGAGGTGCGCATACACAACTATGAGCTGGTGCTCACACTGGCCGACGCGGCACAGATAGGCATCACCCTCGAGGGGGTGGAGGCCGCACTGGAGCATGAGGCCGACCAGCACGTGATGCACGAGGAGGGCTGTGAGGTGTGCCATCAGGCCGAGCATCCCGGACTGGGCGAGGAGGGACGCTACCACGAGGAGGACACCGGACATCCCGACACAGCGGACGACCCTGGGCTGGACAGGCCGCTCTCCTTTGCCCTGGCAGGCAACCAGAACTGTGGCAAGACCACACTCTTCAACCAGCTCACGGGAGCCAACCAGCACGTGGGAAACTTCCCCGGAGTGACCATCGACCGCAAGGAAGGGGTCATCAAGGGGCATCCCCAGGCCACCGTGACTGACCTGCCCGGCATCTACAGCCTGAGCCCCTACACCAGCGAGGAGATTGTGAGCCGCGAGTTCATACTCAGAAACCACCCCGACGGCATCATCAACATCGTCGATGCATCCTGTATCGAGCGCAGCCTATACCTCACCATGCAGCTGATGGAACTGGACATCCCCATGGTGCTCGCCCTCAACATGATGGACGAGGTGGAGGGCAACGGGGGCTCCTTCCGCATCAATGAGATGGAGCAGATGCTGGGCATACCCGTGATACCCATCAGCGCGATGAAGAACGAGGGCGTGGACGAACTGGTACAGCATGCCATACACGTGGCCAAGTACCGCGAGCGTCCCCTGCGCAAGGACTTCTGCAGCCCCAGCGCACACGGCGGGGCCGTGCACCGCTGCCTGCATGCCATCATGCACCTGATAGAGGACCACGCCCAGCGGGCCGACATCCCCGTGCGCTTTGCCGCTGGCAAACTCATAGAGGGAGACCCCAGGGTGACCCGGGCACTGGCACTCACCGACAACGAGCGGCAGACCGTGGAGCACATCCTGTGCCAAATGGAGGAGGAGCGGGGGCTGGACAGGTGTGCCGCCATAGCCGACATGCGATACACCTACATCCAGCGGCTGTGCAGCCGCACAGTCATCTACCCCACCGAGAGCAAGGAGCACGTGCGCAGCCTCAAGCTGGACAGGGTGCTCACGGGACGCTGGACGGCCATACCCTCCTTCATCGTCATCATGGGGCTGGTCTTCTGGCTCACCTTCTTCTCGCTGGGCGCTTGGCTGCAGGGGATATTTGAGTGGGGGATAGACTGGTTCACCGACCTCACCGACAGGACACTCACCGCATGGGACATCGCACCTGTGGTGCACAGCCTCATCATCGACGGAGTATATAGCGGCGTGGGCACCGTGCTGTCGTTCCTGCCGCTCATCATCGTGCTCTTCTTCTTCCTGAGCATGCTGGAGGACACGGGCTACATGGCGCGCATAGCCTTTGTGATGGACCGGCCCATGCGCCGCCTGGGGCTCTCGGGACGCAGCATCGTGCCCCTGCTGATAGGCTTCGGGTGCTCGGTGCCCAGCGTCATGAGCAGCCGCACACTGCCCAGCGAGCGCGACCGCAGGCTCACCATCCTGCTCACGCCCTTCATGTCCTGCACGGCCAAAATACCCATCTACGGCTTCTTCGCCCTGGCCTTCTTCCCCCAGCACATGGGTCTGGTGACGGCCAGCCTGTATGTGCTGGGCGTGCTGATGGGCATCCTGTCGGCCTTCCTGTTCCGTCATGTGCTCTTCAGGGGCGAGGCCGTGCCCTTTGTGATGGAGCTGCCCAACTACCGCCTGCCCATTGCCAAGAACGTTTGGCAGCTCCTGTGGGAGAAGGCCAAGGACTTCCTTGAGCGCGCCTTCACGGTCATCTTCCTGGCCGCACTGGTGATATGGTTCCTGCGCACCTTCGACTTCCAACTCCACATGGTCACTCCCGACACCCAGGACACCAGCATCCTGGCATGCATAGCCAGCCTGGTGGCCCCCGTCTTCTCGCCCCTGGGCTTCGGTGACTGGCGCGTGGTGAGCGCGCTGGTGAGCGGACTGCTGGCCAAGGAGGTGGTGGTGGTGAGCCTGGAGGGACTGCTCTCGGGCACCGCCCTCATGTCCCTGCTCACGCCCGCCACGGCCTATGCGCTGCTGGTCTTCTGCCTGCTCTACACCCCCTGCATGGCCGCCATGGCCACCATACGCCGTGAACTCGGCACGCGCTGGATGCTCTTCGTCATGGCCTTCCAGTGTGTGGTGGCATGGCTGGTGGCATTCGTCATATCCCTCATCCTATGAACGTACAGAGTATCATCCTGCTGGCCGCCGTGCTGGCACTGGCCGCATGGGTACTGCGCTTCCACCTGAGGAAGAGGAAAGAGGGCGGATGCTGTGGCTCATGCCAGGGCTGCTCGGGCTGCCACGACAGGCGGGGCAGATGTCCCAAGCCCCATCACCCCAAGAGATAAATACAATGGAACGCAAGGCATACAACCACATCGACCTCCTGCGTGCGGTGCTCATCCTCATGGTCATCCTGGTCCACATCGTGCACTTTGGTGAAGTCTATCCCCGCGTGAGGGAGGTCATCTTCGTGTTCTTCATGCCCACGTTCCTCATGATTACCGGCTACCTGACCAGCGTGCGCAAGCCCATCCGGGAGTTTGCCCTCTATGAGGCGCGCATCCTGCTGCCCTACTGCATCATGGTCACGGCCTTTGCCTGCCTCTCGCTCTACCTGCCCGTGCGTGACGGACTGACGGAGCTCACCCCCGCCACCCTGCTGCACACGCTGTGCGTGACAAGCATAGGCCCCTACTGGTTCCTGCACCGCATGGTCACCTGTGCCCTGCTCTACTGGCTCGCATTCCGCCTGGAGCGTCGCACGGGCACGCTGGCAGCCTTCTTCCTGCTCGTCAGCCTGGCCACGGCAGTGAGCCTCTTCACCCCCCTGCTGCCCGCCCGCGATGCCTTCTACTATATATTAGGAGTGGGCATCAGACTCTTCCATGGCGACCTGCTGCGCCTCTTCCGCCCCTCGGCATGGGCCTGGATTCCGTTTCTCATGCTTGCCCTCTGGGCCGACCACAGCCGCTGGGGCGACATCGCCACGCTGGTCTATGGCCTGTGCTTCCTGTGTGGCACATGTTCCGTGGCGGGTGTCCTGCCTGCCCGCCTGTACCGCTGTCTGGGCTATGTGGGCCGCAACACCCTGCCCATCTATCTCTTCCACCCCATCTTCACCATGGCAGGCAAGTTCGTCCAGCCCCTCTTCGCCTTCGATGCCACCGGGCTTCTCCACACCCTCTTCATCCTCACGACAGGCACCCTGGGCAGCCTCCTCATCGCCTGGATGATGGACAGGACCCGCCTCTCATGGCTCTTCGCACGCCCCACGATACTGAGGTGAGGGATTGGGAGTGGGGAGGACAGTCAGGACAGGTTACTCCAGCCCCACCACCTCATCAAACCGGTCTCCCTTCACATAGCCCTTCTTCACTTTATTGAAAGAGAACTCCGAAAGGATGCCTTTCTGCATCAACCCCACAATGTCTGCCTTGGCCGTTGTCGGACTTACCATAAACCTTGCCTGCACATCGCCCACAGTGAGCACCGTCTGCGGAGCATCCACCAGCATCTTGATGAGCTGCGACTGGCGGGCATTGACTCCGTCTATGCGCAAGTAGGCACTTGCCTCGCTCCTCTCGGCCTGTTTCCTGCGGATATAGTCCTGCAACTGCCCAAACGACTGCTCCAAGACTCTCAGGTTATACGCCACAAAGTATCCCATGTCCATCCCATCGGCCTCAGTGTAAAGGAAGGCTTTCTCATACGACTTCTTTGACTTCGCGATGACACGGGATATGGACAAATACTCAGTAAGCCAATATCCCCGACGCAACATATACCAGTAGAACAGGGCTCTTGCCGTACGTCCATTGCCATCGGCAAACGGATGCACGAAGGCAACCATAAAGTGTATGATGATGCCCCGGATGATGGGATGTACGAACTGACGGCTATCGTCCTCGTTGAAAAAGCGGCACAGGTCATCCACAAAGCCCGGTATCTTCTCGCACGAGGGTGGCGTGTGCACCGTCTCATGCGTGATGCCATTCTCCACCACCACGTCATTATTCGTACGGAAACGGCCTGCGTCCCCAGCATCCTGCATCGTGTGCTCCGTCATCAGGCGGTGAACCCGCAACAGCAGTTCCGCGCTTAGAGGCGTGTCCTTGTTCTCCACGATAAACCGCACAGTCTGATAGTTGTTATATATCATTTGCTGTGACTTGTCGCGCGGGGTCATCTTCTTCCTGAGCATCTCCTTGGCCACCCTCCTCGTGGTGGCCGCTCCCTCCATCTGGCTGGAATATATGGCCTCCTCCATCAGCGAACTTACGAGGTAACGCTCACGGCCTTCCCTTCCCAGTGGAGAGTCATTCCCCCAGGAACCGCCCCAGTTCATGTCTATCTCATGGCACATTCGCTGCATTCTGTTGGTCAGACTCAGCGTCACACCATAATGGGGCCACACCTTTATCATCCCCTTCACCCTGGCCGCCTTGACATAAGTCCACAACTGGGCAGGAGTGCAACCCTCAGGGCACGGCTTGTACTTAATGGTGTCCCAATACTCAAATGCGTCATTGGCCCTGGCCACCGCATCCGACACCGCCTCGCCTTGCGGGAGAATCATTGTCATAAGCAAGTCCTCTTGGACTATCCGGGGAGCTTTCTCTATCGCCATACAAACAGATTCTTGGTTTTATCTATCCACAGGAAACGCCAGCAAAGTTATCCAATTCTTTCCAATCCTGCAAACATTGGAAAGAATTGGAGAGCGGCACATACCCTGCCGTGAGGCCTCCCCCAGCCCGCCAGAGTCATGTGAAGAGCCAGGAAAACGACTCGCCGAAAGGCAGGGCCGCGTCCCTCCCATTCACCCACAGGAAATTGGGAAAGAGGCATTTACGCCTCCTCCATGTCCATAGCCCGCCTCACATACACCAGTGCAGCCCCCCGCCCCACCGGCATGATTGGCGCGTCCGCTCCCCTGCTCATCTCCCTCAGCTCACGCGAGGCCGTCGTGCGGGACACCCCCGTGAGCCCCACATAGTCACTGAGCCTCATCACGGGATGGGCTGCGCTGGCCAGGTAATCCACCACCAGACGCATGCGTTCCTCCCTGCTGTAGGGCGAGCAGCGCACCCGGCTCTCTCCCCCCTTGCGCAAGTCACAGCGCATGGACACCTCCTTCACCAGCTCCTTGTCCGCCTTGTAGCGCACGCCATCCACGGTCAGGCAGCGCGCGTCCCTCTTGGCCTCGCCACCCCCGTCAGTCTCCCTGCGCTTCCAGTCCAGCCCCACGGTGGCCGTGAACGTGCCCAGTCCGTCGATGGTGACCGAATACCCCTCGGCCAGTTCGCGTGCCAACTGCTCCCCCAGTGCGTCTATCACATGAATGGCCATAGACTCACTGAGTCCCGCCCCGGGATGCGTCATGTGCCGTATAAACTCTCGTGTGCCGATGTTGCGCTCCACCTTCATGCGGTAGTAACTCCCCTGCTGTCCGTCCCCACGCAGGTCAGCCATCTCCTGTTTGATATACTTTGCCATAGGATATAGG
>CAVKOT010000033.1:0-19194 GCA_963658045.1 Opitutia bacterium UBA4654 | reverse complement strand
CTCCCACCCTGGCACAGGCCATGCGCATACGCGCCCCGAATGGATGCCCCCTCGCCCCCCTGAATTACTGACGAGTCACATCCATATACATTATATAATATAACATCCATACAGATAAATGAACTTTGTAAGCATACTGACCAAGATATTCGGAGACAAGAAGTCGCGCGACCTGAAGGCATACCAGCCCCTGGTGGATATGGTTATCCAGGCATATCCCGCCGTGCAGGCTCTCTCCAACGATGAACTGCGCGCCCGCGTGCAGGAGATAAGGAAGGGCATCCAGGAGTCTGCCGCCCCCCTGCGTGAGCAAATCAAGCAGTTGCAGGACAGCATCCCTGACACACCCATCCAGGACCGCGCCCCCATCTTCCAGCAGATAGACAAACTGGAGAAGGAGGTGCTTGACACCCTGGAGAAGGCACTCGACGAGGCACGCCCCGAGGTGTTTGCCATTGTCAAGAGCACTGCCGACCGCTTCGCACACAACGACGAGGTGGTGGTCACCGCCACCGACTTCGACCGTGAACTGGCCGCAAGCCATGACTTCGTGGATATTGATGGCGACAAGGCCATCTACCATAACCACTGGGTGGCCGGTGGCAACGACGTGAAGTGGGACATGGTACACTTCGACGTGCAGCTCTTCGGCGGCACAGTCCTGCACCAGGGCAAGATAGCCGAGATGTTCACCGGTGAGGGTAAGACGCTCACCGCCACTCTGCCCGTGTTCCTCAACGCCCTCACAGGCAATGGCGTGCATGTGGTCACCGTGAATGATTACCTGGCCAAGCGTGACTCTGAGTGGATGGGCCCCATCTACATGTTCCATGGCTTGAGCGTCGATTGTATCGACAAGCACCGTCCCAACAGTGCCGAGCGCCGCAAGGCTTACCTGGCCGACATCACCTTTGGCACCAACAACGAGTTTGGCTTTGACTACCTGCGTGACAACATGGCCCAGGATCCCAAGGACCTCGTGCAGCGCAAGCACAACTTCGCCATCGTCGATGAGGTTGACTCCGTCCTGATTGACGACGCGCGCACGCCCCTCATCATCTCTGGCCCCGTGCCCAAGGGCGATGACCAGCTCTTCGAGCAGTACCAGCCCCTGGTGGAGAGGCTGGTGGACGTGCAGCGCAAACTGGCCACACAGTACCTGGCCGACGCACGCAAGGAGATAGCCGAGGGGCAGAACAGCAAGGACAAGAAGATGACCGAGGAGGGTTTCCTCGCCCTGTTCCGCAGCCACAAGGCATTGCCCAAGAACAAACCCCTCATCAAGTTCCTCTCCGAGCCCGGCATCAAGGCCGGCATGCTCTCGACCGAGGAGATATACATGGAGAATAACAACCGCCGCATGCCCGAGGCCACCGACCCCCTCTACTTCGTGGTGGATGAGAAGATGAAGAGTGTAGATCTCACCGACAAGGGCAACGAGTGGCTGGCCAAGCAGGTGGATGACCCGCAGCTGTTCGTCCTGCCCGACATCGCATCCGAGATGTCACAGATTGAGGCCTCGGACCTGTCCGATGAGGAGAAGCTGGCGCAGAAGGATAAAATCTACAATGACTACGCCATCAAGAGCGAGCGTGTGCACACCATACAGCAGTTGCTCAAGGCATACACCATGTTCAGCCTCAATGACGAGTATGTCATCCAGGACGGCGAGGTGAAGATTGTGGATGAGCAGACTGGCCGCATCATGGAGGGCCGACGCTGGAGCGATGGCCTGCACCAGGCCGTGGAGGCCAAGGAGCATGTGAAGGTGCAGGATGCCACGCAGACCTATGCCACCATCACCCTGCAGAACTACTTCCGCATGTACCACAAACTCTCGGGCATGACGGGTACCGCTGTCACCGAGGCGGGCGAGTTCTGGGACATCTACAAGCTGGACGTGGTGGAGGTGCCCACCAACCGCCCCGTCATCCGCAAGGACATGAACGACCGCGTCTATCGCACCCAGCGCGAGAAGTACAACGCTGTCATCGAGGAGATAGTGCGCATGCGCGAGTCCGGCCGCCCCGTGCTGGTGGGTACCACCAGTGTGGAGATTAGTGAGTTGCTCAGCCGCATGCTCTCCCTGCGCAAGATACCTCACCAGGTGCTGAACGCCAAGTTGCACCAGAAGGAGGCCGACATCGTGGCCCTGGCTGGCCAGAGCCAGAAGGGCACTGTGATGGTCAACGGCAAGCCCGAGGAGCGCATGCTGGGTAATGTGACCATCGCCACCAACATGGCAGGCCGTGGTACCGACATCAAACTCTCGCCCGAGGTGAAGGCTGCGGGCGGACTGGCCATCATAGGCACCGAGCGGCATGAGAGCCGCCGTGTCGATCGCCAGCTGCGAGGCCGAAGCGGCCGTCAGGGTGACCCGGGCAGCAGCGTCTTCTATGTGTCACTTGAGGACAACCTCATGCGTCTCTTCGCCAACGAGCGCATTGCCCGCGTGATGGACAGGCTGGGCTTCAAGGACGGTGAGATGATTGAGCACAGCATGATTACGCGCAGCATCGAGAATGCCCAGAAGAAGGTGGAGGAGAACCACTTCGGTGTGCGCAAGCGCCTGCTGGAGTATGACGATGTGATGAACAAGCAGCGCACCGTGGTCTATGAGAAGCGTCACCACGCCCTCATGGGCGAGCGCCTGGGCATGGACATCAGCGACATGATATGGGACCGCGTGTGCAACATCATCGAGAACAATGACTATGAGGGTTGCCGCCAGCGTTTCCTGGAGATTATGGCCATGGAGGTGCCCTTCACCGCCGAGCAGAAGGAGACCATGAAGCCCGATGACCTGGCCGAGGAGGCTTACCAGAAGGTGCTCGAGCGCTTCCGCCAGAAGAACGAGGTGATGGCTGCCAATGCCAACAAGGTGGTGACCATGATCTACGAGAGCCCCGAGGGACAGCACTATGAGATGATAGGCGTGCCCGTGATAGCGGGCCAGCACCAGTATGGCATACGCGTGAGCCTCAAGGAGGCTTATGACACTCACTCCGAGTCGGTCGTGACCGCATTCCACAAGACCCTCATGCTGCACACCATCGACGAGGCATGGATGGAGAACCTGCGACTGCTGGACGAGCTCAAGCACAGCGTGCAGAACGCCAGTTATGAGCAGAAGGACCCCCTGCTCATCTTCAAGCTCGAGAGCGTGAAACTCTTCGACGAGATGGTCAACCGCATCAACGACCGTGCCGTGAGCATCATGATGCGTGCCATGATACCCGAACTGCGTCCCCGCACCGAGGCCGATGACATGCCCCAGCAGGCTCCCGCGCCCCAGCAGCGTCCCCGTCTGCAGGAGTCACGTGGCGAGGAGAATGCGGCCGCACAGCGTGAGGCTGCAGCCCGTGACACGCGTGACCGCCAGCCCGTGCAGCCGGCCCGTGCCGAGAAACTGCCTGGCAGGAACGACCCCTGTCCCTGTGGCAGCGGCCTGAAGTTCAAGAACTGCCACGGACGTAACCTGTGAGCGTAACCTAACACAACACATACATGAAAGCAAGCCAACAGACCATCCACCAGATTGAGCGCGCCCTGCGCAAGGTGGTAGCGCAGTTTCCTGCGGACGCAGATCCTGTGATGACAGACCTGCACATACTGGTGAGTCCCGACACGGGTGAGATGCGCACCTACAACGATGACGACGAGGAGCTGGATCGCTGTGTGGTGGAAGACTGGATCAAGGCTCCCCAGGACGGCTTCTTCGACGAGGTGGCCCCCATCCTGCGCCGTTGCATCCAGGACATCCGTCCGGCCATCGAGGACATGAGCATTCTCAAGCCCTTCTCCTTTGTCCTCATCGACGAGGACCACGAGACCCTGCAGGACCTCGTGTTCATCGACAACGAGGAGACGATGGTGCTGGATGGCAAGCTGATTGACGGCTTGACGGACGACCTCGACGACTTCCTCCAGCATCTCCTGGAGGAGTGACCGGGCAGGCTCCCTGGCACAGGGCATCCCCCTGTGCCCCGCAATATGTGTAATCCCCCAAAGGGCTGGATTCCCACTGGAGTCCAGCCCTTTTCTTGTCCCCACCGTCCCACGTCCTCCCGCGCATGCCCATGCAAGCCCTCCCGCATGCCCCTGCGGAGCCTCTTGCATGCCGCTGTGATGCTTCACGCATGTCCCTGCCCGATTTTCCCTTCCTTGCCCCTGCCTGTACCCAAGCCAACTGCTCCTCTCCACGGGGAGGCGGGGGAGAGGCCCCCGACCCTCCTTGGCCTTCCTGTTTTACCGGCATCCGGCCGCTTTTTGAAAAAATCGTTGTACCTTTACAGCAAATCTGCAAAGAGAGGAGGAATAGATGATGTATAACAAACGGAGAAGGTTGCCCGTGGGCATCCAGTCATTCAAGAATATTAGGGAGGACAAGTACCTGTATGTAGATAAGACCGACCTTGTGTGGCAGTTGGCCACCGAGGGCCCCAAGTATGTCTTTCTGAGCCGTCCCCGCCGCTTCGGAAAGTCTGTCCTTGTAGATACGTTGCGCTGCTACTTCGAGGGCAGGAAGGAACTGTTCGAGGGACTGCGTATTATGCAGTTGGAGCAGGAGTGGACGGAATACCCCGTAATACGCCTGGACATGAGCCGTGGAGGAGCCAGCGAGGCCACCATACGCTCCTATCTCAACATCCGTTTCGGGGAGTATGAGGAGATGTATGGCATCACCCCCGTGCCCACAGCGCAGCTTGCCGACCGCTTCCATGCCATCATCTACCATGCATACCGGCACACTGGCCGCAAGGTGGTCGTGCTGATAGATGAGTATGACTCCCCGCTCATGCACTCCTGGAAAACTCCCGAGCATGAGGCATGCACGGCCACCTATCGTGAGGTGTTTGCCATTCTGAAGGCTGATGACGAGTATGAGCGGTTCGTGTTCATCACAGGAGTCACCAAGCTCACCCAGATATCGCTCTTCTCAGCCCTGAACAACCTGGCCAACATCAGTTTCTATCCCGAGTACGCGGCCATCTGCGGAATCACGGAAGAGGAAATCACCGAGAACTTCTCCCCCGAGATGGAAAGCATGGCCCGGGAGAATGGCTGGACGCTGACAGAGGCGCATGACCGGCTGAAGGAGTACTATGACGGCTATCACTTCAGTCGTAGGAACATGCTCGATGTCTATAATCCTTTCAGCCTTGTCAATGCTCTTGCTTCTTGTGAAGTGGGAAATTACTGGGTATCCTCGGGTGCCACGTCCTTGCTGCCGAAGTTTGTGGGGGACATGGAGATACACCTGCAGGACCTTGAGAATTGCTCTGTCATGCGTGATACACTGGAGTCCTCGGATGTCTCCAATGGAGGCCCCGAGACATTCCTGTACCAGTCAGGCTACCTGACTATCAAGGGAAGTGATGATTTCGGTTACCGCCTGGGCTTTCCCAACACCGAGGTCAGACGTGCCCTCAGCAATTGCGTGCTGCCTGCCCTGACGATGCGCGCCCTGCAGGACGTGCAGAGCATGCAGGCCAATTTCTTCCGCCAGATGGGTACCGGCCACCTGGACGAGGCTATGCGCCTGCTCAAGTCCCTCGTCGCCGACGTGCCCTACAGCAACAAGAAGATGGCCTCGATGGACATGGAGGAGCGTTACAGGCTCATCATCAGCACGGTGCTCAACTCCGTGGGTTTCCAGGTCGAGGTGGAGCACATGCTGGCCACAGGCAGAATAGACGTGCTGGCAAGGACCTCGCGCTACATCTATCTGCTGGAACTGAAACTTGAGAACGCTGGCGGCAGCCAGGCTGCGGTAAGGCAGATAGCCGAGAAACATTACCTGGAGCCTTTCCGTGCCGACGGACGCGAGGTGATAGGGGTGGGCATTGGACTGGACAGCGAGGGCAAGGGGCTGGTGGATTGGAGGAGCGTGCAGGAACCATAATAAGTCATGCCCCCTCCCGAACTCCCCTAAGGGGGAGGGGTGCCAAGGCGTTTTCCTGCAACTTCATTTCCTCTCCGGCTAAAGACAGAACGCCCTCCTTACGCTTCCTCATACAGGAAACATAAGGAGGGCGTTTCTGTGGAAAGCACCCCTCCCCCTTGGGGGAGGCCGGGAGGGGGCTGCTTTACTTCTTGAACGTCAGTCCCACGTGCATGCCCTTCACGTTCTTCATCAGACTGCTCACGGTGCTCAGCGTGCTGCTCACGGTGCCCGCCTTCTCGGTGATGGCCGTCACGAGAGCCAGCAGCCTGTCGGCACTCATGGCCAGCTGCAGGGAGTTGCCTGTCAGTTTCGCGTTCATGTGTATGCTCTTCTTGGTCAGCGGGAAGGTCAGTATCAGGTCAGTCTCGCTCACGCTCCAGTTGACCTCCACCTTCTTTCCGTTCAGCGTGGCCACGCCCGTGCTGTCGGCATTCAGGGTCAGCGTCAGTTTTCCGGCGGTGAAGCCCAGCCGCTTCAGTTGCTTGGCCAGTGTGGTCTCCACCTTCTTGCTCGCCAGTGTGCTACCCACGCTGGTCAGCAGGTTCTCGCTCTCGAAGGCCACGCAAGGCTCACTGTAAGTCCATGTCCCCTCCAGGTTCTTGGCGTTCAGCTTGTCCGTTCCCAGCAGTTTCGAGGCCAGTCCGTTCAGCACGTCATTGCTTCCTGTCGCGCTGCTCACGGCCTCGCTGGCCACGTTCTTCAGCAGGTTCTTCAGTTGCGCGTCAGCCCTCAGGCTGCTTGCCATGGCCAGCACAAGCAGCACCAGGCATTTCATCACTCTTTTCATAATATAACGTCTAAATTAGTCATTCGGGCTGCAAAGTTACATAAAACTTCTTTACGCTGTATCATTCGCACCCCCCACTATTTCCTCATTGTCTGCCACACATGCGCATCCGTTTGTCATGGAAAGTGGACAAGTTAGGTCCGTATGCCCCCTTTGGTTGCCAAAAACGTCTGATTGGTATGAAATATGCATGTTTTTGCATGAAGTGGCAACAAATTTATACATAAGTGCGGTCATTTGATTAAAAAATGCTAATTTTGCACCCGTAATGTATTAAGGTGTTAACTGCGCGTCCTGACGCTGATATGAGACGGGAGACTGGCAGAGGAAGTGAAAGGAGCATGGAAGATGCCGATGAGAGAGAAAAAGCATAACACAGTTTTACTAATTCAACTTTTCAAAATCAACATGGGTAAGAAAATTCTTATGTTCCTTGCTTGCGCGGTGATGAGTGCAGGCATGGCATTCGCCCAGCAGCAGGTGACAGGTACTGTCATCGACAGCGACACGGGCGAACCTCTGGTGGGCGCCACCGTGAAGGTGAAAGGCACCACACATGGAGCCCTGACCGACATGGACGGTAAGTTCACACTGAAGAACCTTCCTGCCAAGGGGGGCACCCTGGTCATCAGCTGCATGGGCATGAAGCCAGTGGAGTTGCAGGCCAAGGCCAAGATGAACATCGTCATGGAACCAGTGAGCACCGACCTGCAGGATGTGATGGTGGTGGCTTATGGTACTGCCACCAAGGCAAGTTTCACCGGCTCTGCCACCAAGATAGACGAGCAGAAGATAGAGCAGCTGCAGTCATCCAATGCCCTGGATGCTGTCACAGGCCATGTGGCCGGTGTGGAACTCTACAATCCCACAGGTGACCCCACCAACGACAACCCCACCATCCGTGTGCGTGGTATCTCCTCTATCAATGCAGGCACAAGTCCCCTCATCATTCTGGATGGCACACCCTACAGCGGTGACATGAGCACCATCAACACCAATGATGTGGAGTCGCTGACCGTGTTGAAGGATGCTGCTGCCAACGCCCTGTATGGTGCGCGTGGTGCCAATGGCGTGATTGTCATCACAACCAAGAAGGGCAAGGCAGGACAGGGAGCCAAGGTGACGCTGGACGCCAAGTGGGGCTCCAACAGCCGTGCGCAGCGTCAGTACAAGGTGCTGAGCGACCCTGGACAGTACTATGAAATGTACTATGCTGGACTGAAGAACTACGCCACCAACAAGTTGGGCTACACCGATGCCCAGGCTCATGTGTGGGCCAACAACAACCTGACAGCCGATAACGGCTATGGCCTGGCCTATAATGTATATAATGTACCCCAGGGACAGACACTCATCGGCACCAACGGACGCCTGAACCCCAATGCCACCCGTGGACGTGTGGTAAGGTATGGTGACACTGACTACCTGATGACAGGTGACGACTGGATGGACGAGGCTTACCATAATGGGTTGCGCCAGGAGTATAACGTGCGCGTGACGGACGCTACCGAGCGTAGCAACTTCCTGGCATCCTTCGGTTACCTTAACAATGATGGTATTGTTGACAACAGCAACTACACCCGCTACAACGGCCGCCTGAAGGCCGACCTGCAGGCAAAGCCCTGGCTGAAGGTGGGGGGCAATCTGTCATACACTCACTATAGTGCTGACAATGTGTCCGAGGATGGTGATGTCAGCAGTAGTGGCAACATCTTTACCGCAGCCAGCCGTTTCGCACCTATATATAATGTATATATGCGCGATGCGCAGGGCAACAAGATGTATGACAAGAATGGTTTTCTCATGTATGACTATGGTGGCTTAAACGGCTCGTGGATGGGTGTCGCACGTCCTGTGCTTCCCAACAGTTCGGCCTTGCAAGACCAGTTGCTCAACACTCGTGGCAGTGAGGGTAATGCGGCTACAGCCACTGGCTTTGCCGAGGTGCGCTTTGCCAAGGACTTCAAGGTGAGCAGTACCAATACCATCACACTCGACGAGACCCGTCGCACAAACTACACCAACCCCTACTATGGCGCATACAAGTCTTCTAATGGCAGCCTGAGCAAGACGCATAAACGTCGCTTCACCTATGCTTTCCAGCAGTTGATCAACTGGGGACACCAGTATGGCAAGCATGACGTGGAGGCCATGGTGGGCCATGAGAGTTTCCGAAACAAGTATTACTACCTGTATGCGCACAAGACCAACATGTTTGACCCCAACAACATGGAACTGGATGGCGCCGTGACTGACGGATCTCCCTCTTCCTACACCACAGACTACAACAACGAGGGCTACTTCGGACGTGCCCAGTACAACTATGCCCAGAAGTATTTCGGCAGCGTGAGTTATCGTCGTGATGGCTCTTCACGCTTCCATCCCGACAACCGTTGGGGTAGTTTCTACAGCGTGGGTGCCGCCTGGGTGCTCAGCGAGGAGGATTTCCTGAAGGATGTCAAGCCCATTGACTTCCTCAAACTCAAGCTCTCTTATGGTGAGCAGGGTAATGATAATATCGGCAACTACCTCTACACCAACACCTACACCATCGTGAACTCCGCAGGCGGTCCTGCCGCCAAGCCCAACCGCATGGGTAACAAGGATATCACTTGGGAGAAGGGTGGCAACCTGAACGTGGGTGTTGACTTCGAACTCTTCAAGAGCCGCCTCAATGGTACCATCGAGTACTTCTGGCGCAAGACCTCTGACATGCTCTTCTCGTTCAACCTCCCCACAAGTTTCGGCTACACGCACTATTATGCCAACGTGGGTGACATGAAGAACAGCGGTATCGAAATCAGTCTGGATGGCGACGTGTTCCGTACCAAGAATTTCAAGTGGAATATCGGTGTCAACATGACACACTACAAGAACCACATCTCCAAACTGCCCGATGAGCGCAAGACCACTGTGACCAAGGAGGGCTACCAGGGCTTTACCAGCGGCAACTTCTTCCTGGGCGAGGGATTGAGCATGTACTCTTTCTACATACCTGAGTATGCGGGAGTATATAACAAAAACACCTGGCAGTACACCAATGACACCAAGTATGACGCATCTAAGGACGGACTCTCAATGTGGTACACTGACGGCTATAAGATGAACAGCAAGGCCGACGGCACGCGTGAGGTGGTCAAGGATGCCAATGGCGACATCGTGATGAGCGGCAAGCGTGCCACCACCACCACTTACTCTGAGGCCGAGGACTACATCGTGGGCAACATGATTCCCAAACTTTATGGTGGCTTCAACACCCGTCTGGAGTTCTTCGGTGTTGACTTCACTGCCGACTTCGCCTACCAAATTGGTGGTAAGGTGTACGATAGCGAGTATGCCACGTTCATGTCATCACCCAAGAGCGGTAGCCAGGGCTGGAACCTGCATGAGGACTTGCTGAAGTCCTGGAGCGCGACTAACCAGAACAGCAATCTGCCCCGCTTCCAGTATAATGATGACAGCAGCGGTAGCCTGAGCAGCCGCTTCCTCACCAAGGGCAGTTACCTGAGCCTGCAGAACCTGAGTGTGGGCTACACCCTGCCTGCCTCACTCACCAGAAAGGCCAAGATAGACAAGGTGCGCGTTTATATGAACGCCAGCAACGTATGGCTCTGGAGCGCACGTCGTGGACTGGATCCCCGCACCTCTATGATAAGCACCAGTTATGGTGAGAGCAACGCAAGTTACTACTCAACCGTACGCACCATCAGCGCGGGTGTTAATGTGACATTCTAATCATCAAAGGAGACAAAACAGCAATGAGAACAATATTCAGAAACATGCTTGTGGGCACCATGTGCGCAAGCACTATGGCACTGACAGGCTGTCTTGAGGAAACGGTTCCCACACAGGGAGCCACGGCGGGACAGCTGGCCTCCTCGAGCAAGGCCACCGAGGCTCTCCTGTGGGAGATGCCCGCCTTTGTCAACAACCTGGCTACCTATAGCTCAGACTATGCCAACGACTGGGGCTATGGCTCAATCATGCACATGCATGACGTGATGACAGCCGACATGGCTGTGGTGTCGCATAACTACAACTGGTACAGCAGTTGGAGCGGCAACGTGTACCTGGGCGAGCGTTATGCCAACCCTTACATCCCCTGGGCTTTCTACTATAAGGCTATCCAGATGACCAACAACTTGATAGGCACTGTGGACGAGTCAAAGGCCAATGACACACAAAAGGGTTACCTGGGTGTGGCACATGCCTATCGCGCCCTTTACTACCTCGATGTGGCACAGACCTATGAGTTCCTGCCCAGTGACGTGAAGAGCGATGGCCTGAGCGATGCCGGCAAGAACATTGTGAAGCTCACTGTGCCTGTGGTGACCGAGAAAACCACCGAGGCAGAGGCACGTAACAATCCCCGTGCCACACGAGACAGTATGCTCAACTTCATCATCCAGGAACTGGACAAGGCCGAGCAGCAGATACCCAACCTGACCGAGAAGTCGAAGACATTGCCTCACCTGGCCTGTGTGTATGGACTGAAGGCGCGCGCCTATATGTGGGTGGCACAGTATGACAGCGCATACGTATATGCCATGAAGGCCATCGGCCAAAAGGACGCATACAACAACTTTGCCATCACCACCAAGGACGAGTGGCTGAGTACCACCAGCGGCTTCAATGACCTGTCATGCAAGTCATGGATGTGGGGCGCGCAGACTTCGAAGGAGGACGAGGTGGTGCAGACAGGTATCCTCAACTGGGCTTCGTGGATGAGCAACGAGACCGAGTATGGCTACAGCAGTGCCGGCCCATTCATTATGATAGGTAGCGAGTTGTACAACCAGATTGACAACAATGACTTCCGCAAACTCTCCTTCAAGGCTCCCGCTACCAATCCGCTGAGTGGAAGTGAGCCTTATATCGACAAGGCCTTGTTTGACAACATGCCCACCTACAGCAGCCTGAAGTTCCGCCCTGGCCAGGGTAACACCAAGGAGTACATCGTGGGCAGTGTGGGTGCCTTCCCCCTGATGCGTTATGAGGAGATGTACTTCATCGCAGCCGAGGCTGCAGCCCACCTGGGTGATGTGAACACAGCCAAGACCATCCTGACGACTGTGATGTCTGTCCGCAACCCCTCTTACAGTTGCAAGGCCTCCACAGCCGAGGCAATGGTTGACGAGGTGTTCCTGCAGAAGCGTATTGAGTTCTTCGGCGAGGGTCTTATCTTCTTTGACTACAAGCGCCTCAACAAGAGTGTGGACCGCACCACCAGCAGCAACTGGGATGTGTCAGAGAACTTCAAGACCGAGGGCCGTCCCGCATGGATGACCTGGTGCATTCCCTATGCTGAAGGCTCACAGAACCACGCCCTGGAGGATTACATGAACCCCGACCCCAGCAACCTCTACACTCCTGTGAGTAAGTAAACACTGCAACTCCTGCTGTCCTGCCTGTGACGGAAAGACTCCGTTACAGGCGGGGCTGGGGGATACAGACAACTTTATGTATAACATAATAAGAGAACAAAGAACATTATGAAAACGATAAACAAGCTTGGGCTTCTGTTTTGCTCCGCCCTCACCCTTGCAGCCTGCGACAGCGATGACTACAAGGCTGGTGCATGGGATGCGACAGACGGCTATCAGAACGTTTCGTTTGTGAAGGCCAGCCAGACTGACGAACTTGATCCCACGGAGGCCACTACGGCCATTGTGACCATGAAGCGTAAGAACACGCAGGGTGCATTGGACGTGACGGCTGACGTGACACGCAACGATGACAACGTGTTCACTGTATCAGACTTCCACTTCGCTGATGGTGACTCGCTGGGTACCGCCACAATCGCATTCCCCAATGCCGAGGTGGGCAAGACCTACTCCCTGCAACTGACTGTGACGGACAAGAAACTCGTGTCCAGTTACTCTGACAAGGTGCTCTACACCTACAATGTGACCCGTGTGAAGTGGATTTCACTGGGCAAGGGTACCTATATTGACAATGTTTTGCCTGAATTCTATGGCAGCATTACTGACCTGAAGGGCTCACCTGAGTTCTTCATCCGTGAGGATGACCACACACAGTTCCGTGTGCAGGCTCCTCTGAAGTCATGCACGTTCACCTATAAGGACGAGACTGGCCTTCCCTTCGTGGGCGAGTTCATCGACCAAAAGGACGCTGCCAACATGAGCGACTGGCTCACTTTCCGCATCCTCAAGAAGGGAAGCAGTTACGGAGGTGTAGAGGATATCCAGGGAGAGGACCTGGTTGGGTTTGACCGCTTCTACACGGCGGTCGTTCCCGGCGAGAGTTATGGCGAACTCTCTTACTGCCATCCCTCAATGTTCGCTTCCCTGGCCAAGGAGAGTGAGTGGCAGGGAAGCAAGGTGGTAAGTTGGCAGAAGGCTCCCGCAGGCTCCGGCATCACTGGTGATATTCCCGCAGAGATAGACCTGGCCCCTATGCTTTATGCAGCCAAAAAGGGTGGATATGACTTACGCACCAGCCCCATTGTGCTATATTTCCCTGGTTATACGCCCGCCCATGTGGCTGACTTGACCGAGGACTTCGAATGGGACGAGGTGTTCACGGGTGAGTACATCTCTGAGCAGTTGGGCACCAAGGGCTCCGCTACTCTCTACAAGGGTGTCTGCACCAACAAGACCGATGACTGCGACAAGACCTTCGAGGCAGAGTTTGGCACAGCTTACACGATAGCCGCTCCTTATGCCGAGGACTACAACCTGCTCTTCACCGTGAAGGATGGCAGCATAATGATTCCCGAGGAATATGAGTATCAAGCCACCGGCATGAAGGCTTTGGGCCAGGATGTCTATGCCAAGATCAACATGGGTAAGTCCACCTTCACCGATAAACTGATTACCCTGAACATTACCTTCACCAACGAGGATGGCTCCAAGGAGTATGGCACTGCCAATGAGCAGTTGAGCAACATCACCTACACCACCGTGGGTACTGCTGACTGGACTTACTCTATCCTGCTGGCCAATGAGGATGGCTCTCCCTATCTGGATGCCGGCCTCACCCTGCAGCAGCGTGATGATGACCACTCTCAGTATCAGATTCTGCATGCCCTGAACGACGTGACCATCCAGTTCAGCATTGATGCCGATGGTGTGGTGACCATTCCCCAGCAGCTTACTGGTGTCGATTACGAGGCAGGTACTCCCTTCTATGTGGCCGACGCCTACTCTCTGCTGGGCAGCAAGTACGCCACCCCCAGCAAGTATGATTCTTCCACAGGCATTATCTCGGCTATCCTGTTCTACAACATCGGTGAAGGCAGGGGACTCACCCCTGCTGTCGAGACCATCAAGTTGAACTTTGCCGAGACCACCGTTTCCAGGAAGGCCGGCAAGAAGCATATGCCCCGCCTACAGGTGATGCGCAACGTGATCAAGAGGGCCAATATCGCCTCTCCCTGGAGTCATTACAAGCCCCAGGCTCCCAAGCGCGTGACCAAGAACAGCCAGCCCAGTTTCTTCCTGGCCGACTGAAACCAGTCTTGACGCCTGCTCGCTCAGGCGTGAGATATTCCCCGATGGGGCAAGGTGAGTATTGTTTGCCTTGCCCCATCGCTTTTCTTGATTCTCCATAGTCCAGATGGGGGCTGCCAGTGCCAGGCGTGTCGTCAGCATGAGAATGGTATGCTGGGGGCGTTTTGGACTGTACCTGTCGTTTATAAGAAAATAATAGTACCATAATGTCACTGGTTTCTTGCTTTCGCTGTAACTTTGTGCACTGAAATATAACTAGGGATATCTATATGAGAGAGAAAGCCAAGAGACTGGCCGCGAAGGCCGTCCTTCTGGCGGCCATGATGGCCGCACCAGTTCAGATGATGGCTGTTCCTGCTAAGCCTGTGCGACGCACAGTGACTTTGACAGACGGCACCAGAGTGGAAGCCACCCTACAGGGTGACGAGCATCTGCATTTCTTCCGCCTGGATGACGGGCGGGTGGCACTGCCCCAGGGGGAGGGACGCTTCCGCCTGGCATCGGAGCGCGAAGTGAGCATCCTGTGGACAGAGCGCATGAGCGAAGCCAGGGAGAGGCAGAGCGCGCGGCTGAAAAAGGTACGCGGGGAAGAACTCTGGACATCCGACTGGCAGACTGGCACCCCGCGCCGGTCATCTGCCAAGGCACAGTCAGTCTATCAGGGACAGAAGCGCGGACTGGTCATCCTGGTCAACTTCTCCGACCTCAAAATGTCGGTCAGCCAGCCACAGGCCGCCTATCAGGACTTCTTCAACAAGGAGGGGTACAACAAGGACGGCATGACGGGTTCCGTGCATGACTACTTTCTGAGTCAGAGTTATGGACAGTTTGACCTGCAGTTTGATGTTGTGGGCCCCGTAAACCTGGGGAAGCCCCATAGTTTCTATGGCGCTGACTCCGACACTGGCGTGGATGCCAATGCATATGTCATGGTAACGGAGGCATGCCGGGCCGTAGATAACCAGGTCGATTTCTCCCGTTATGATTGGGATGGTGACGGATGGGTGGACCAGATTTTCTTTGTGTATGCAGGCTATGGGCAGAACTACGGAGCCCCCGATGCCTGCATCTGGCCCCATGAGAGCAGTATTGCCAGTATGGGACTCACCCTTGACGGAACTGGCATAGGTACCTATGCGTGCAGCTGCGAGCTGCGGGGAACCAAGGATACCCAGATGGACGGCATCGGTGCGGCCTGTCATGAGTTCAGCCACTGCATGGGCATCATGGACCATTATGATACGTCGGGTGACAATTTCGGCATGGGACACTGGGACGTGATGTGCTCTGGCTCCTATAACAATTCCTCACGCACTCCCTCGGCCTACACTGCCTATGAGCGATGGGTGAGTGGATGGCTGGAGCCTGTGGAAATCAACAAGGCCACCCTCGTGCAGGGCATGAAACCGCTTGAGGACGAGCCCGAGGCCTATGTGCTCTACAATGACTATAACCCCAATGAGTTCTATCTGCTCGAGAACCGACAGCAGCGTGGATGGGACTGTGCCCAGGACGGACACGGATTGCTGGTGGTGCATGTGGACTATAGTGCCCAGGCATGGCGCAGCAACACCATCAACACCGTGGCTGACCGCCAACGCATGACCATCATACCTGCCGACGGGAGTCTGGGTGCGGGTAGCCTGGCGGGAGACCCCTGGCCGGGAACCATGCACAAGACCTCGCTGACTGATGCCACCTCGCCTGCCGCTATCGTCTATAATGAGGGCCCCGATGGCTATGCCTGTATGGGCAAACCCCTGACCGACATCACCGAGGACGAGGCACGCGGACTCATCTCCTTTGCCTGCATGTGCGGGACGCTGCCCACTCCTGTGCTGGGCGATGTGACGGATGTCACCTCCAGTTCCTTCGCCCTGGCCTGGGAGCCTGTCGAGGGTGCAGCCTCCTATGAGATTTCCCTGAAGGAGAAGCCCGCCCCGTACGCCACCCCCGAGCAGGCCTGCATGCTGAGGGAGGACTTCACAAAGTGCGTGAGTAAGAGCAATGGCCTGAGTAGCATCGGTGGCAAGATGGACAAATATACCACGACACCAGGATGGACGGGAACCAACCTCTACACCTCGCCCAACTACCTGAAGATAGGGCAGGGTAGCAAGATGGGTACGCTCGCGACTCCCACGTTGGACACGCCCTTGGCCGATGATGTCACCATTGTGTGCACCCTGGCTCCTTATGGCAATGACACCAAGGTCACTGGCAAGGTGAAGATTCTCAGGAAGGGTGGAAACATGTCGGCTGTTATCAACAGCGAGGGCAGAAAGACTCTGCTCCTCCGTGCCAGCGGTGTCGATGACCCGTTCCAGATTTCCGTAGAACCCACTACCGTGTGCTACATTTCCCATCTGGCAGTCTATGACGGTGACTTCTCCGCTGAGCAGCTGGGCATTGATATCGACGAGGATGGTGGGTCGGACAAGCAGAGTGTGATGGCATATGATGCCGAGAGGCGTACTGCCAAACGCAAGGCAGGCACCACCACTACCGTGCTGACCACAAATGAGCCCCGCTACATCTTCACCGGTCTTACCTCCACGAGCAAGTACTATGTGACCGTGCGTGCAATTGCCAACCAGATCAACAGCAAGTGGAGCCGTCAGGTGGAGGTGAAGTTGGACCAGACGGCCATAGAGGTCCCCTTGGCCTCTGGCGCGATCCAGCAGTACACCATGCCCTGGTACACCCTCCAAGGACAGAGGGTACAGAAACCCACTCGCGGCATCTATGTCCACAATGGCCGTAAGGTGATTGTGAAGTAGGATAAAAAGGTTCATTCGGCCATATTGTATAAATAGGCAGAATAGTGACGTGAAACAGCCCCGCTCCTCTTCCTGGCAAGGAAACGGAGCGGGGCTGTTGTTTGATGCCTCTTCTGTTAACACCCGTATTTGGTGGGGGAGGGAAGGAAGATTAGATGGGATTGCCCTGGATTTGGGTGGGGCAAAGTTCGCTTTTATGTTCGTGATGCTACTGATTAGGCTCGCTTTTGGGTGGGGATTTGAAAATAAGATGTAACTTTGTGGCTGAAGGCGAACTTATGTCCTGAACATTAAATATTGAAGTTATGGCAGAACTGAGAGACAGGTATATCCGTTTTGACTGGGCAATCAAGCGACTGCTCCGTCAAAAGGCCAATTTCGGCGTGCTGGAGGGTTTCCTTACGGTGTTCCTTGGCGAGCCTATCAAGATTGTGGAGATACTGGAGAGCGAGGGCAACCAGCAGGCACAGGATGACAAGTTCAACCGCGTCGATATCAAGGCCAAGAACAGTAAGGGTGAGATTATCATCGTGGAGATTCAGAACACGAGCGAACTCTACTATCTGGAGCGTGTGCTCTATGGCGTGGCCAAGGCCATCACCGAGCACATCAACCTGGGCAGCAGTTATCGCGAGGTGAAAAAGGTGTATTCCATCAGTATCCTCTACTTTGACCTGGGCAAGGGCTCCGATTATGTCTATGTGGGGCAGAACAATTTCGTGGGTCTGCACACCCATGACAACCTGGTCATCAGCACCAAGGAGAAGGACACCATTGTGCGCAAGTCTCCCTCAGAGATATTCCCCACCTACATCCTCATCAGAGTGAATGAGTTTGACAGTGTGGCCAAGTCCCCTCTGGAGGAGTGGGTCAACTATCTGAAGACCGGTGTCATTGCTCCTGACACCAGTGCTCCTGGCCTGCAGGAGGCCAGGGAGAAACTCAAGTATTACTCCATGTCCAATGCTGAGCGCTATGCCTATGATGAGCACCTCAACGCCATCATGATACAGAACGACGTGTTGGGCAACGCCAAACAGGAAGGTTTGGCCGAAGGTCGTGCTGAGGGACGTGCTGAAGGTCGTGCCGAGGGCATAGAGATAGGGCGTACTGAAGCAGCCAGGCAACTCGCGCGCAAGATGCTCCAGAGAGGCATGCCTGTGGGGGATGTCGCGGAATTGACAGGACTTTCCGAGAAGGTGTTGAGGGATTTGTAGTTTGGCACGTTTTGAGGACACCGAAATAGCGCGTATATATATAATGTAAAAACAGAATAAAGAAAGAATAACATGAATACAGTGAAAACTCTGTTCGTCTTGCTGGCCATGGCCAGCGGGGCGTTTTGCCCACAAGGTGTGGCTGCACAGACAGCACGGACAGCCACCAAGGCTCCCTCTGCCAAGCATGTGAAGGCTGCCAGGGACACTACGGCAAACATCATTCAGTTGAGTGACACCCTCACGGGGTCAAACATCTTCCGCCAGATTGTGGCGCGTTACAAGGGCCAGCCTGTGCTGGTTGATTTCTGGGCCACCTGGTGCGGCCCCTGTCGCATGGCCATGAAGACCATACAGCCCCTGAAGAGGGAACTCTGGGGCAAGTGTGCCTTTGTGTATGTCACCAGCCCCACCTCTCCCAAGGACACCTGGAGCAAGATGGTGCCAGACATCCATGGCGACCACTTCTATGTGAGCGAAAAGCAGTGGAGCACCTTGATGAAGCAGTTCCAGGTGCAGGGCATTCCTGCCTATGTGGTGGTTGACAGCAAGGGCAAGGTGCAGCAGAAGCACATCGGCTTTCCTGGCGAGGACACCCTGCGTGAGGAATTGACAGGGAAAGGCAAGTGATACATTAGGGGGATTTCAGCAAAACGAGCACAAACAACCATTGGGCGGATGGCTTGCATCGTAGGATGCGGTCATCCGCCTTTGCGTTCCAGCATCTTGCATGTGTAGTATATGAAGCGTCTGTCCGATTTTGTCAGAAGTGTTAAGGGAATTAACCCTTCTGCCATACCCAAGCGGACATGATGTCCACAATTGTCCTTTGCTACGCTATTGGCACATAGGTTGTTACATAAGAGTGTGAAAGCCGAAAGCCAGGAGGCGAGGGAACGAGCCGAGGGCTGAGGCAGAAAACAAGATAAAGAAATTAAAAATATAATCGGAGGTAAACATTATGTTGTTAGTACGCAGAAACAATAATTCA
>CAVKOT010000032.1:0-19293 GCA_963658045.1 Opitutia bacterium UBA4654 | reverse complement strand
CTATAACCTTTTGATCCGTAGTCAAATGCTCTATTCAGTTGAGCTAAGGAGCCATTCCATCATTTTCCTGTGGACGCTGACGGATTCGAACCGCCGACCCTCTGCTTGTAAGGCAGACGCTCTGAACCAGCTGAGCTAAGCGTCCAATCTTGCTTCCCGGACTGTCCTGCCTCGCTTGGCAGCGTTTGTTTCCGTTTTGCGATTGCAAAGGTAGGCCGATTTTGGCTTCCTGCAAAGCGTAGCGACCTTTTTTTTGCAGAAAACTTCATTTTTCTTTTCTACACCTTATATATATTATGCGTGTGCGTTGAGATTTGGGTGAAATCCTGCTGTACCGGGCTTCGTAAGCCTGTTTGCGGCAGATGCCGGCGAGCAGGGTCTTGACCCCAGTCAGCCTTTAGAATTTGGCGGCCGGGGCTTTCCCAGGAAGAAGCAGGCGATGAAAAACGCAACAGGAGCATACTCTCATCCCATCCAAGAGGGACACCAAGATGCAAGGCAGCAGGCTTCCCCACCGTCCAGCCCAAGGCTGGACGGTGCGAGAAGTTAACTTACTTGGGCAAGTCAGTATGCTTGCATCCACCGTCCAGCCTTGGGCTGGACGGTGGGCCAGTGCCTTGGCATGGACTGCCCTTGCTTCCTCGTGCGCCAATGCAGTCATCTTCCTGTTTACAGACAAGCATCATTCCCAGTCAGTTATCCGTATTCCTGCGTGGCCCTTTCTATAGTGCCTGGTTCGTCGCTATGGGGATTTCTGTGCAGGACGTGACGTGAGGCTTCCCAAAGTTGGACGCATGGTGAGGGGGGCATGCGATGCGGGATGGTGAGAGAGCCGCAGAAAGTCTGTTCCTACAACTTTTCCACAAAGTCGTGTCCTAACTTTGCCGCAAGTAAAACGAGACTGCCAGGTGGGTGCCCAGAGGCGTGCGCCATTGTTTCCAGTGAGGGAGATGATGACATGCGGTGGGTTGGTTATCCGCCCGATGGCAGCGAAACGTCTAATTTTAGAAGTGTTACTTATGAACAACTACATGCTTTGCCATGCCTTCTTCTCCTTCATTCTGAGGAGTCTGCCCAAGGCTCTACCCGTGGTGGTGGCCTTTTCTGTCTTCATCGTTGTCCTCTTCCTGCTTGGTGCGCTATGCGTGATACTCATCCTGCTGCCCACCTCACTTCTCTCCCAAATCAGCCCCAGACAGAGTTGCAAGCGGAATTGTAGAACACAAAAACGTACATTTAGAATATTTTTTTGTACTTTTGTGGCGCATACCAACACTATGCCCAAGGCGAGAAAGGCTGGGAAAGCCCTCCTGCCACAATGTGATATACAGACCCGATTCATGCATTCAGATACACCTAATCATCAGAGGCCATTCATCCATCTGCCGCGAACATCCCTCGCCACGCTCTTCGGTTCGATTCTCCTCCCCCTGTCTGCAGCGGCCATGCAGCCCTGTGACATTTGTCCCATGAGGGACAGCGTGGGCCTGTGCCTGCCTCAGGAGGATTCCGTGGCAGCCCGTGCGGAGGTGTCCATGGTGGACTCTGCCACCCAGGATGCGCCTTGCGTCTCCCTGCCTGCAGCCTGCGGGGAGGCCCCGGCATCACCGGCTTTGCCCGGCGACAGCCTGGCCAGGCCCCGTAAGGAAGCCTTCCGGAGGCTGATAGCCAACACACGCCCCTACCGTATCACCTGTGTGGGACTCCCGCTGGTGGCAGGGGGGCTGGTGGCCATGAAGGGCGACAAGAACTTCCGCCAGTTGCGCACCGACTATTTCCCACGCTACAAGCACACGGCCGATGACTATCTGCAATACTCGCCTGCCGTGGTCATGCTGGGGCTGAAGGCTGCCGGGGTGAAGAGCCGGTCCTCCTGGGGGCGCATGCTGGTGTCGGACGCTTTCTCGGCTGGCCTCATGGCCATTATGGCCAATGGGCTCAAGGAGGGGCTGCATGTGCGCCGGCCCGACGGCTCCAACACACGCTCGTTCCCCTCAGGGCACACCGCCACCGCCTTCATGGCGGCCACCATGCTCACCAAGGAGTATGGCTACAAGAGCAAGTGGGTGGGCTTTGGCTCCTATGCCGTGGCCTCCAGCGTGGGGCTGATGCGCATGGCCAACAACCGCCACTGGCTGAGTGACGTGATGGTGGGAGCGGGCATAGGCGTGATATCAACGGAACTTGGCTACTTCTTCTCTGACCTCATCTTCAGGCAGAAGGGGCTCAACCGCCCAGCCATAGAGCAGGACGAGTACCACCGGTGGGACAAGCCCTCGTTCCTGGGGCTTCGCCTGGGCGGATACATCCCCCTCATGGACTACCACCTGGCCAATGGCAAGGAACTGGAGGCCAGTGCCGGATGCGCCGGTGGGCTGGAGGGAGCCTACTTCTTCAATCACTGGATAGGTGTGGGAGGGCAGTTCATGGTGTCCAACTACAGGATTCTCATCAAGGACAATCCCAGCCGCACGGCCCGCGCGTTGGCCTTCATGGCAGGGCCATACTTCTCGTGGCCGCTCACCTCCCGCTGTGCCCTGGGCAGCAAGTTGACCATGGGCTATGCCGGACTCTATTCCATCAGCCTGCCCGACCAGCAGATTCCGCACCGCCATGGCGTTGACTTCGGCACCGGACTCTCCTGCACCTACAAGCTGAGGCAGAACTACGTGGTCGGGCTTCATCTTGACTACCATCTGTTGCCGCCCAGCACCAGTTACACGAGCCAGGTGCAAAACCTCCTGTGGGCGGGCACCTCATTTAATATAAACTTCTAACCCAACTCTTGACAGACATCTTATGGCTAAGGACAGAAAAGTATATGTGTGTGAGTATTGCGGGCAGGAAAGCCTACGCTGGGTAGGACGTTGCCCCTCGTGCCAGCAATGGAACACCATGAGGGAGATGACCATCCACGATGACAAGCCGGCGGCAGGAGCCGCAAGGGCGGCTCTCAAGGCTGCCGGGCAGGATGGTGCCCCGAAGGCACGCCCCGTGCCTGTGGCCGAGATACGGGCCGAGGAGGAGCCGCGCATGGACATGGGCGACCGCGAGCTCAACCGTGTGCTGGGCGGGGGGCTGGTTCCCGGAAGCCTGGTGCTGCTGGGCGGCGAGCCTGGCATAGGCAAGAGCACGCTGGTGCTGCAGACGGTCCTGCGCCTGGCGGGCCGCCGTGTGCTCTATGTGAGCGGTGAGGAGAGCGCGCGCCAACTCAAGCTGCGTGCCGACCGCCTGATGCCTGCACAGGCAGGGCAGGGGAGTGACCATCCCGCCAGTGACCTGCTGGTGCTCACCGAGACCTCGCTGGAGCAAATCTTCGTGCAGATAGAGCAGACCCACCCCGACCTGGTGGTCATCGACTCCATACAGACCATCCAGACCGAGACGGTGGACAGCAGCCCGGGCAGCCTGACGCAGATACGCGAGTGCGCGGCCAGCCTGCTCAAGTATGCCAAGTGCGGGGGAGCCAGCATCCTGCTCATCGGGCACATCAACAAGGAGGGCACGCTGGCTGGCCCCAAGGTGCTGGAGCACATCGTCGATACCGTCCTGCAGTTTGAGGGAGACCAGCACTACATGTACCGCATCCTGCGCAGCATCAAGAACCGCTTTGGCAGCACCAGCGAGCTGGGCATCTATGAGATGCGCCACGATGGCCTGCGCCAGGTGCCCAACCCCAGTGAGCTCCTGCTCACCGACAACCGCGACGGGCTCTCGGGCGTGGCCATAGCCTGCACGGTGGAGGGCGTGCGCCCCTTCATGATAGAGACCCAGGCCCTGGTCAGCACGGCGGCCTATGGCACGGCCCAGCGCAGTACCACAGGCTTCGACGGCCGCCGGCTCAACATGCTGCTGGCTGTGCTGGAGAAGAGGGTGGGCTTCAAACTCGCTTCCAAGGATGTGTTTCTCAATATCGCGGGCGGACTGCGTGTCACCGACCCCGCCATCGACCTGGGGGTCATAGCGGCGGTGCTGAGCAGCAATGTCGATACCCCCATCGATGTGGATACCTGCGTGGCGGGCGAGGTGGGGCTGAGTGGCGAGATACGCCCTGTCTCGCGCATAGAGCAAAGAATAGCGGAAGCCCAGAAGTTGGGCTTCCGCCGTATGCTGTTGCCCGCTCACAACATGAACGGAATAGATGCCCGCCAGTATGACATCGAACTGGTGCCCGTGAGGCGGGTGGCCGAGGCCGTCAGGGAACTATTCGGATAGCCACTCGGCACAGGCCTCGGCACATCGCTCACCATCGACTCCCGCACTCACGATGCCGCCTGCATAGCCCGCGCCCTCACCGCAGGGGAACAGTCCACACAGGGTCACGTGCTGCAGCGTGTCACTCTGCCGGGTGATGCGCACGGGGCTGCTTGTGCGTGTCTCCACGCCTATCACCGTGGCCTCGCTGGTCAGGAAGCCCTTCTTCTGCCTGCCCCAGATGCTGAAGGCCTCCCTCAGGCGGCCCGACACTCCCTGGGGAAGCCAGAAGTGCAGCGGGCTGGCGATGAGTCCGGGCGCGTATGACGAGTCGGGCAGAGATGCCGAGAGCCGCCCATTCACAAAGTCCGTCATGCGCTGTGCGGGTGCCGTCTGCCTGTAGTTGCCCTGCTGCCAGCAGTCCCTCTCCAGCCTTTCCTGCCAGCGCATCATGGCCAGCGGGTCATCGCCGGCATGGATGTCCTCTGGCCTCAGTTCCACCACCATGCCGCTGTTGCTCCATTTGCCCCCACGGTTGCTGGGGCTCATGCCGTTGACCACCAGTTGCTCGGGCCCGCTGGCAGCGGGCACCACAAACCCTCCAGGGCACATGCAGAAGCTATATACCCCTCTGCCATCTACCTGTCGCACCATACTATATTCCGCTGCGGGCAGCCACTTGCCGCGTCCCTGGCGGCTGTGGTACTGTATCTGGTCTATCAGATGGGCCGGGTGCTCCAGCCTTACGCCCACGGCCAGCCCCTTGCACTCGATGTGCAGTTGCCTGTCAGCCAGGCAGCGATAGACGTCGCGGGCCGAGTGTCCTGTGGCCAGTATGACCGCCTCGCCCCTCATCTCATGCTCCTCGCCGCTCGCGGCATCCACGGCCAGCACTCCCTCCACGCGCCCCTGGCTGATGATCAGGTCGGTCATGCGCGTCTGGAAATGCACCTCGCCGCCGCATCGCAGGATGGCCAGGCGCATGTTCTCGATCACGCGGGGCAGACAGTCCGTCCCGATATGTGGATGTGCGTCGGCCAGGATGCACTCGCGTGCCCCATGCTGCACAAAGATGCGCAGGATACGGTCGGCATCCCCGCGCTTCTTGCTGCGGGTGAAGAGCTTGCCGTCGCTGTAGGCTCCTGCTCCACCCTCGCCAAAGGCGTAGTTGCTCTCGGGGTTCACCTGCTGGTCAGCACGTATGCGTGCCACGTCCTTCTTGCGCTCCCGCACGTCTTTGCCCCGCTCGATGACCACGGGATGCAGTCCCAGTTCGATGAGGCGCAGGGCAGCGAAGAGTCCTCCGGGGCCAGCCCCCACCACCAGCACCCGTCTGGCCTGGCTCACGTCGCGGTATTCGATGGGGGTGAAGAGGGCCTCCTTGGGCTGCTCACCGATGTAGGCACGCACGGTGAGGTTGACATACACGGTGCGCTGTCGCGCGTCGATGCTCCGCCTCAGCACCCTCACGGCCTGTGGCTCGATGCCCCTGTCCTGCTTCAGAAAGCGTATGATGCTCTGCTCGTCGTAGGCATCCTGGGGCAGTATTCTCAAGTTGAGTTCCTGTGTCATAAGTATGTGAAATGCGTTGCAAAGTTAGCCCCTTTCGCTCTCCCCCACAAGTTCCGCCTGTGCTTTGTTGCGCATGCGTGCATTGCACAGTGGGCGTGCGGCGTGTGCGCAAATCTGACTAATTGCACCGTGAAGCACGCAAAACGCCCGCGTTCTGTCTGCCAATCGGGATTTTCTTGCTACTTTTGCAGTGTAAACCAAGGCAAATACAACAAGAAAGTCAAAGGGATGAAAGTACTAAAGTTTGGCGGAACGTCTGTAGGTTCTGTAGATAGTATCCTGAGTGTAAAGCGTATTGTGGAAGCCCAGCAGGAGCCTGTCATCGTGGTGGTGAGTGCGCTGGGTGGCATTACCGACCAGTTGATACGCACCGGCAAGATGGCCGTGGAGGGTGACCCGCTCTACCAGAAGTCCTTCTGGGAGATAGCCCAGCGTCACGAGGATATGATAAACTCCGTCATCACCGACGGCAAGGCGAGGCAGTCCCTGCTGGCCATCGTGCACGACCTGCTCGAGGAGCTCCGCAGCATCTACCAGGGTGTGTATCTCATCCATGACCTCAGCCCCAAGACCCTGGCGGCCATCGTGTCCTATGGCGAGCGCATCAGCAGCCGCATCGTGGCCACACTGGTCAAGGATGCCGAGTGGTATGACAGCCGCTCGTTTATCAAGACCGAGGTCAAGGGCGGCAAGAACTGCCTGGCCACGGAACTCACCAACAGGCTGGTCAAGGAGAACTGGCAAACCCTCCCCAAGGTGAGTCTTGTGGGCGGTTTTATCAGTTCCGATGCCGAGAGTGGCGAGGTGACCAACCTGGGCCGGGGTGGCAGTGACTACACGGCCAGCATCATCGCCGCCGTGCTGGATGCCAGCGTCCTGGAGATATGGACGGATGTCGATGGCTTCATGACTGCCGACCCGCGTGTCATCAGCACTGCTTATGTAATCCCGGAGCTCAGTTACGTGGAGGCCATGGAACTGTGCAACTTTGGTGCCAAGGTGGTCTATCCCCCCACCATCTATCCCGTGTGTGTCAAGCACATCCCCATCCTCATCAAGAACACATTCAACCCCGAGGCCCCCGGCTCTATCATCAAGGACGAGGTGCAGACTGACTCCCGCGTCATCAAGGGTATCTCCAGCATCAAGGGCACCTCGCTCATCACCGTGGCAGGACTCTCCATGGTGGGCGTGATAGGTGTCAACCGCCGCATCTTCACCTGCCTGGCCGACAATGGCATCAGCGTCTTCCTCGTGAGCCAGGCCTCGTCAGAGAACAGCACCAGCATCGGTGTGCGTGACGAGGATGCCGAGGAGGCATGCCGCGTGCTCAACGCCGAGTTTGCCAAGGAGATTGAGGACGGTGCCATGTTCACCATGCGTGCCGAGCAGGGACTGGCCACCGTGGCCATTGTGGGTGAGAACATGAAGCACACTCCAGGTATCGCAGGCAAACTCTTCAATGCTCTGGGCCGCAGTGGCATCAGCGTGATAGCCTGTGCCCAGGGAGCCAGCGAGACCAACATCTCATTCGTTATCGACGGGACACACTTGCGCAAGGCACTCAACGTCATACACGACTCTTTTTTCTTGAGTGAGTACCAGGTGCTCAACCTCTTCATCTGTGGGGTGGGCACTGTGGGCGGTTCCCTGATAGAGCAGATACGGCATCAGCAGGCCAAGCTCATGCGTGAGCTGCGCCTCAAACTGAATGTCGTGGGCATAGCCAGCGGGCACAATGCCCTGTTTGACCGCCGTGGCATCTCACTGGACAACTACAGGGAGCAACTCCGCAGTGCCGAGCCGAGCAACACGCAGCGTCTGCACGACGAGGTGATAGGCATGAACATCTTCAACAGCGTCTTCGTCGATTGCACCGCCAGTCCCGAGGTGGCCGGACTCTATCGCGACTTCCTCGACCACAACATCAATGTGGTGGCTGCCAACAAGATTGCAGCCAGTGGCGACTATGACGACTACCGCGAACTGAAGATGACGGCGCAGAGGCGAGGGGTCAAGTTCCTCTTCGAGACCAATGTGGGTGCCGGGCTGCCCATCATACGCACCATCAACGACCTGTGCAACAGTGGTGACCGCATCCTGCGCATCGAGGCTGTGCTCAGTGGCACGCTCAACTTCATCTTCAACACCATCTCGGCCCAGGTGCCCTTCAGCCGCACCGTGGCCATGGCCAAGGAGGAGGGCTACAGCGAGCCCGATCCACGCATCGACCTGAGCGGCAAGGATGTCATACGCAAACTGGTCATCCTGGCGCGCGAGGCGGGCTACAAGGTGAGCCAGGAGGAAGTGGAGGTGCAGCCGCTGCTGCCCCAGAGTTTCTTCGAGGGCACCCTGGAGGAGTTCTGGGAGAACCTCCCAACGCTCGATGCCGAGTTTGAGAAACGCAGGCAGAGGCTGGAGCGGGAGCACAAGGTGTGGCGATTTGTGGCCAAGTATGAGGATGGGCACGCCAGCGTCTCGCTGCAGGAGTTCAGCAAGGACCACTCCTTCTATGTGCTCGAGGGCTCCAACAACATCGTCATGCTCACCACCGAGCGTTACCGCAAGTACCCCATGCTCATCCAGGGCTATGGTGCAGGAGCGTCGGTGACTGCCGCAGGCGTCTTTGCCGACATCATGTCGCTGGCATAGAAAAGCCCCCTCCCAACCTCCCCAGGGGGGGAGGGGTATTAACGGAAAGGTCAACTCTCCAATCTAAAGTAAAGTCAATAGCCTCTGATTATCTAACCATCACCCCTCCCATCGGCTATTCTCCTCCCCCCTGGGGGGAGGTTGGGAGGGGGCTTTTATCTATTATGAAACATCTCATCATACTGGGCGATGGCATGGCCGACTGGCCATGCGATGAACTGGGGGGCAGGACACTGCTCCAGTACGCCAGCACACCCCACTTTGACTTCCTGGCACGCAAGGGCCGCAATGGCCTGCTGAAGACTGTGCCCGACGGCTTTCACCCCGGCAGCGAGGTGGCCAACAGCAGCATCCTGGGCTATGACCAGCACCTCGTCTATGAGGGGCGCGGCCCCCTGGAGGCAGCCAGCATAGGCGTGGAGCTCGCTCCCGACGACCTGGCCATGCGCTGCAACCTGGTGTGCCTCGATGGCGACCTGCTCAAGAACCACTCCTGTGGCCGCCTGGAGACCGAGGAGGGCGACGTGCTCATGCGCTACCTGCAGGAGCACCTGGGCTCGGAGCGCGTGCATTTCTACACGGGTGTGCAGTACCGCCACCTGCTGGTCATCAAGGGAGGCAACAAGAACCTCCTGTGCACTCCCCCGCACGACATCCCCGGCAAGCCCTGGCGTGAGCATCTGCCCCAGGCGGCCACGCCCCAGGCCCAGGACACCGCCGCGCTGCTCCTGTATCTCATAGAGGAGAGCCAGAGGCTGCTGGCCACACACCCCCTCAACCAGAGGCGCGTGGCTGCAGGGCAGGACCCCGCCAACAGCATCTGGCCGTGGGGTGGGGGCTACCGTCCCATGATGACACCGCTCACCCAGACCTTCCCCCAGATACGGCGTGGTGCGGTGATTACCGCTGTGGACCTCATCCGTGGCATCGGCCACTATGCCGGGCTGCGTGTCATTGATGTGCCAGGGGCCACGGGGCTGTGGGACACCAACTACGAGGGCAAGGCGCAGGCCGCCATCGATGCCCTGCAGACGGATGATTTCGTGTATCTGCATGTCGAGGCCAGCGATGAGGCCGGCCATGACGGCAGTGTCCCTCTCAAACTGGACACCATCCGCTCGCTGGACGACCGCCTGCTGCGCCCCATCCTGGAGGCACTTGACCCCCAGGGGACTGGCGACCTGCGGGCTGCTGGCGAGCCTGTGGCAATAGCCCTGCTGCCCGACCACCCCACGCCCTGCCATCTGCGTACCCACACGGGCGAGCCCATCCCCTTCGCCATCTACGCCCCCGGCATCGGGCCCGACAGCGTGCAGACGTTTGACGAGGAGGCCGCCCGCCAGGGCGCATACGGCCTGCTGCAGGGGGATGAGTTCATCAAGGCGTTCATGGAAGTGGGAGTGGGATATTAAGAATTATGAATTAAGAATTATGAATTCCCGCTCTTAACCTCCCTGCAGTTATGCTCCATGAGTCAGGACACGCTGTTCCTCCCCTTTGGGGGAGGTTAGGAGGGGGCTTCTGAAAGCGAAGCGACCGTAAAACCGAATAACCGCAAAACCGTAAAAAGAATGAAATACTACAGCACAAACGGCAAAGCACCCCTGGCCTCACTGGAGAAGGCCGTGGTGCAGGGACTGGCCGAAGACCGTGGCCTCTACATGCCCGAGCGCATCGTGCCGCTCTCGCCCGACTTTCTCGCCCACCTGGGCGACTACTCCTTCCAGGACATAGCCTGCCGTGTGGCCGACTGCTTCTTTGGCGAGGACGTGCCCCGGGACGAACTGCATGCCATCGTGCGTGACACGCTCAGTTTCGATGTCCCCCTGGTGGAGGTGGCTCCCCGCATCTATTCGTTGGAACTCTTCCACGGCCCCACGCTGGCCTTCAAGGACGTTGGGGCGCGCTTCATGGCACGCTTGCTGGGACATTTCATCCGCAAGAGTGGCGAGCAGAGGCTGGTCAACGTGCTCGTGGCCACGTCGGGAGACACGGGCTCGGCCGTGGCCAATGGCTTCCTGGGCGTGCCGGGCATACATGTGTATGTGCTCTATCCCAAGGGCAAGGTGAGTCCCATACAGGAGTGCCAGTTTACCACCCTGGGTCAGAACATCACCGCGCTGGAGGTCGATGGCGTGTTTGACGACTGCCAGGCACTGGTCAAGAGTGCCTTTATGGACAGCGATCTCACCTCGCACATGCGCCTCACCAGCGCCAACAGCATCAATGTGGCACGCTTCCTGCCCCAGAGTTTCTACTACTTCTACGCCTGTGCCCAGCTCCAGCGCAAGGGATGGCAGGGCAGGGTGGTGGCCAGCGTGCCCAGCGGCAACTTCGGCAACCTGTGCTCCGCCCTCATCGGCAAGCGTATGGGACTGCCCATTGACCGCTTCATCGCGGCCAACAATGCCAATGACGTCTTCTATCAATACCTCCAGACGGGCGAGTACAAGCCCATGGCCAGCCTGCAGACCATCGCCAATGCCATGGACGTGGGCGACCCCAGCAACTTCGCGCGCATCCTGGACCTCTATGGCCACAGCGTCCAGGCCATCCGCCAGGATATCTCCGGTGCCACCTACACCGATGCGCAGATAGCCGACACCCTGCGTGAGTGCCTGCGCGAGACAGGCTACCAGCTGGACCCCCATGGCGCATGCGGCTACCGCTCCCTGCAGGAGGGTCTGCGCGAGGGCGAGGCCGGATTCTTCCTCGAGACGGCTCACCCTGCCAAGTTCAAGAGCGTGGTCGATGGCATCACAGGTGGCGACGTGGCCATCCCCGAGCGTCTGGCCGCCTTCATGAAGGGCCAGAAGCAGAGCGTGCCCATGAACCGCGACTTCCAGGACTTCAAGCAGTTCCTGCTGGCTCAATGAGCCAGGCACCCCGCCAGGGGACATAGCAGAGCGCGTGAGTTTGTCCGCCAGGACACTGCGCATACAAAGCCCAGGGCACCTGCCTTGGGCTTTGTCTTTTTCCTCCAGTCCCGGTTTGCAAGTCTGGCCATCTGGATGGGGGGTATAGCCCGGTGGCCCCCTGGTTTGGACGCATGCCGCTGCATAGCCTCTCGCATGCCCCTGCATAGCCTCTCGCATGCCCCTGCATCCGCCATCGCATGGGCATGCGTTTTTTGTCGCGGAGACATGCGCTCCTTTCCCTCACAGAGGCAGGGTGTAAGCCGCATCTGCCTGCTTGCCTCCAAAAAAAGAGATGAAAAGTTTGAATTGTTACGAAAACTTAATAAATTTGCAATGAATAAAGGCGAGAAACAAAAGCGAGAGGGGAAAACGTCCCCTCGAAACGGCGTGCCACAGAGGGTGCCCGAAAAGCCTGCCGCAAGGCTTCTGAAGAGGAGAACCAGCAAGCAGGCACAGGTTCAGAATAACGTGAATATCCTAAATTAATTAACAACAAAAGCATTTACCTATGAGGAAAAAACTACTCTTGGCGATGCTCGGGCTCGCGTCCGCGTCATCGCTCACGGTACCTGCTTCAGCAGAAGGTCTGCTGGTGGTGGGTGCCAACATCGTAATCCTGCCCTCGTCATACTATGATGGGGACAAGGAGTGGAGTGCCACTACCTGGGTGTACAACACCGGCAGGAATTATCAGTCAACGTTCACAACGGGTGTCGCTACCGATAGCCCCTACTTCTGTGTGGTCAGCGGAGCACCTAAAGATGACGTCAATGGCAACAAGTGGTACGAGGCTGCCTATGACACCGCCACGGTTGGCTTCAATGACGAGTTGAATGTGCCCATCAAGTGGGAGGACCACATGGCACCCTTCAGCAGTGACGAGACCTTCAATGGCCGTCCCTCTTACCAGTGGACTACCAACGAGATTATGGCCGAGATGTACTTCCGCCGCTTCTTCACCACTGACCGCCTGCTCTCGGGCGATGTGTATCTGGCCTGTGGCCATGATGACGCTCCCTGTGAGTATTACCTCAATGGTGTGAAGGTGTTTGAGAAGTCAGGCAAGGAGGTGGACCACTGGAACTACACCTATGACGAGGTGACGGGCGAGAAGTTGGACTCGACAGAGGTGTATAAGGATGGCTGGAATAATGCCGAGTACGTCAAACTCACTGATGAGCAGAAGGCTCTCATCAAACTGAATGGCGAGCAGAACCTGCTGGCCGTGCACGTGCACCAGAACTGGGGCGGTGCCTTTGCCGACTGTGGCCTCTACACCAAGGTGGAGGGTGGCCTGCCCATGGGTTATGAGCAGTCATGGACTGGCAAGGTGCTCTTCAACTCATGGGGCGGCTACAACACCGGTGGCTTGCACGACTGGGAGAAACTGTACCAGGCACAGGCCGATGACAAGTACACCATCCATTTGCTGGGCAAGAACGATGGCGAGTGGGCACAGCAGGTACACTTCAGAACTCCTATCACTATAGACGCTGACAGGTCATACACCCTGAAGATGAACATCACGGCCAACAAGCCCATGGGTAATGTCACCATGGCTGTGACTGAACTTGATGATGACAAGGTGGTAGCCGGCTATGATGACTATGTCCTGGAGGAAGGGGAGGAGACTCCCATCGAGATGGAACTCAATGGCGTGGCCGTCAAGGATGCCAAGATACAGTTCAACTTTGCCACCCTGGAGAAGGGTACTGACGTGACCATCAGCGGCATGAGCCTGGTGGACGAGACTGACGGCAAGGAACTGTGGGTGGGCACATCCTACTACAACTACTGCTATGTGACCGACGTCGACACCATCCGCAGCGAGGAGGAGGAGACCGAGACATATGTGGCCAGGCAGATAGCCGACCCTGTGATTGACGGACGTGTGGAGACTCTCTCATGGACTGACCCTGACTTTGATGACTCTATGTGGAGCGACCAGGAGATGCCCATGGGTAACGCAGGCTATATGCCCGAGCTCAAGAGCATCTGGCCCGGACATATGGGACACCTGGACTATACCGGCGATGGTGAGGAGGGGCATAACACCAACTACTGGGTGCGCCGCACCTTCACGCTTGACAAGGTCAACGAGCGTCTGAGCTATGCCTTGAACGTGTGTCATGACGATACCTACTGGACTTATGTCAACGGCCACCTGCTGCAGAACTATGACGGCTGGACTGATGGCAAGAACCCCAAGCAGGTGCACATCCCTGCCAAGTATCTGCGTGAGGGCAAGAACGTGATTGCCACCTATATCCGCCAGAACTGGGGTGGACGCTTCTATGACTGCGGTATCAATGTGGAGGAGGTCAACTATGATGACTGTGCCAACGAACTGAAGGCTGCCATTGCACTGGCCGACACCACCGTGACCATCACCAAGGCCATGCAGGCACAGCTCGACAGCCTTGTGGCTGCTGCCAGGAACGAACTGGAGAACAACAAGGACGCAGCCGAGGTGAAGGAGTATGCCAAGGTGCTCACTGCCAACATCAACACCATCCTGGGTTATGCTGGCGACGTGAACGTCCTGCTGCAGACCATCGCCATCTGCGAGAAGACACAGGACAAGGGCTACCTCAAGGAGGCCCTGGACTCTGTGAAGGTGGGCATCGACACTTGTGTCAACACTGCACAGACCAACGCACTGCTGGCCAACCTGCGCCTGGCACGCAAACTCAACGCGCTGGAGCGTCACACCGAGACCTTCGTGGGCAGCCAGCCCGAGGCCTATGATGACGAGACGGCCGATCCCGACAACTATCCCGCAGGTGCCTACTATATATATAATGTGGGCGAGCGTCTGTTCCTCACTGGAGGCGAGGCGTGGGGTGCGCACGCCGCACTGGCCTATGCCAGCAACGCCTTCCACCTGATCGACAAGGATGCCGATGGCAATCCCCTGGAGAAGGGCTACCGCATCGAGACCATGCGTCCCAATGGTACCATGGGTGTGAATGACTTCCTCAACTATGGAGGCTTTGTTGACTGCGCTACTAATGACGCTTGGGAGTTCTTGCCTGTAGAGGGAAAGACCAATGTGTTCAACATCGTGCGTGCTGGCGGCAATGCCGAGGATGGCTATGTGCTGCTGGGCTACCGCGATGGCAAGGAGAATCAGTATGCGCTCTCATACAATGTGGTGGATACTGACATGAAGACCCTCGGAAAGGAGAGCAACCAGTGGATGCTCATCAGCAAGGCCGAGTTGGACGGCATGATGGCAAGTGCCACCGAGGAGCACCCCGTGGCTGCCACACACCTCATCGTGAACCCCGGATTTGACCAGCGTCTCAGCATTGACCAGTGGTACACAGGTGACATGCTGACCCGCACTGACGAGGATGGCACAGAGGTAGGCGGAGCCGTTGGCGTATGGGGCCGCAATGACAACCATCCCGACTTTGCCCTTGAGGCCTGGAACCGTGGTACGGGTACCGTCACACAGGACATCTTCGACAGAGGTGTGGTTGCTGGATGGTACACTCTGACCGCACAGATTTACTACCGCGATGGACGTTATGAGGACCACACTGCCAAGTATCTGGCTGGTGAGCCCCTGAATGCCAACGCACAGCTGATAGCCGGTGAGTCGCTGGATGACGTGGTGGCTGTCAATGTGCCCTTCATCTCTGACTATGCCAACGCTGCTCCTGGCCTGGGTCGCCTGGATGCCACGGGCACAGTGTGGATGTCTGACGGATGCTCAAGCAGTACCGAGGACTACTTCGAGAATGGATGCTACTGGTCAACTCCTGTGCTCTTTGAGATCACCGAGGCCAACATCAGCGACGGCATGGGTGGCATGACCATCGGTTTCCGCAAGACAGGCTACACGCCGTTTGACTGGGTAGTGGCCGACAACTTCCGCCTCACCTATTATGGTAAGACGAAGCCCACAGCCATTGAGGGTGTCCAGGAGACCGTAGCACCCTGGCAGCAGAATGGCACTGCCATCTACAACCTGCAGGGTCAGCGCCTGACTCGCGCCCAGAAGGGTGTGAACATCATCGGTGGCCGCAAGGTGCTGGTTAAGTGAGTGGAGCAGGCCAAGTGCCGCAAGGCAGTTGAGGCTGTTCCCGAGCGGAAGTCACCTCATCCGCACGGATAAGGTGCGGGTTAAGTGAGAGTGACAGATTACTCTTGGAACATATATCTATAATGAGGGGCGGGTCGCATGGCGGCTCGCCCCTCATGCTGTGTGTGCGCAGGCACATGTGCCGACTTGCCAGACCGGCTTCCTCGCCCGGGATGCCCTGTAGGCCAGATTTGAAAAAAAGTCTGTGGGGATGGGACAAGGATGTGGCGCGGGTGCGGAAAAAGTCGTACCTTCGCATGTGGAACATTCATCAGCATCTCCCGTATGGGGATGGCTGGCTAACGACAACACATTATCTGTATATGAAGAAAACGTTTCTTTCCCTATGCCTGCTGGGCATGCTCTCGGGGGCAGTGCATTCACAGCCCACCCCGCGCGGCGAACTCACGCCCACGCCCCCTATGGGCTGGATGACCTGGAACATGTTCAAGGGCGACATCAGCGAGCAACTCATCCGCGAGACTGCCGATGCCATGGTGGCCAGTGGCCTCTCCCAGGCCGGCTACAAGTACATCTTCATTGATGACCTGTGGCAGGGCGGGCGCGACGCACGCAACAACATCATCCCCGACCCGCAGAAGTTCCCCTCGGGCATCAAGGCTCTGGCCGACTATGTACACTCACGCGGACTGAAACTCGGCATCTACTCTGACGCGGCACAACTCACCTGCGGGGGAGCGACAGCCAGTCTGGGATTTGAGGAACAGGACGCGCGCACCTTCGCCTCATGGGGCATCGACTATCTGAAGTATGACTACTGCAACGCTCCCGAGGACAGTGCCACGGCACGCCGTCGCTACCGCGCCATGGCCGACGCCCTGCAGCACAGCGGACGCGACATCGTGCTCGGCATCTGCGAGTGGGGTCAGCGGCAGGCCGAGGAGTGGTGCGAGCAGGTGGGAGGCCAGTTCTGGCGCACCAGCGGTGACGTGCGTGACATGTGGAAGGACATTACCGGACAGGGAGGCATGGGCATCCTGGACATCGTGAACATCACCGCGCCCCTCGCACCGCATGTGCGCAAGGGGCAGTGGCCCGACATGGACATGCTGATAGTGGGGCTCAACGGCAAGGGTGGTCCCTCGAGCGACCTCGGTGGCGTGGGCTGCACGCCCGATGAGTACCAGACCCAGATGAGCCTCTGGTGCATGTTCTCCTCCCCGCTCGCCCTGTCCAATGACCTGCGCCACCTTACCGAGGCTGACCTGCGGGTCATCTCCAACGCCGAGGCCATTGCCATCAACCAGGACGCGCTGGGCAAGGCTGCCGAGCGCAAGGTGTGCCAGGATGACCACCAGATATTCGTGCGCCCACTCAGCGGGGGGCGTTGGGCCGTGGCCCTGCTCAACACCGCTGACCAGGGCAAGAAGTTCACGGTTGACTTCAAGTCGCTCGGGCTCACTGGCCGCTACCGCCAGCGCGACATCTGGGCGCACAGGCAGATAGCCTCAAAGGCCACTCGCTGGACAGGCACTGTGGCTGCCCACGAGACCAAGGTGTGGGTGCTGGAATGAGCGCGCCGCTTTGTTAAAGAGAGTTAAAGGCAGCGGGGGCAGGCAAGGAAAACCTTCCTCCGCTGTTTTCTGTATAGAACAATGTAACAAGACTTGACATGAAAAGAATGATGAAGACTATTGCCCTGATGGGCGCGGCGGCCATGGCTCTCTCAGCCTGCCGCACAGCACAGACTGACAAGGCGGCCAAGGGTGACAATGCACAGTGGACCGTGGATGAGAATGTGGATGACACTTACCTCATCCTCTCTGATGCGCAGCGTGAGATGGTGCGCAGCAACAACGGCTTCGCCTTTGACCTCTTCCGCAAGACCATGGGTATGGACTCCCGTGTGGTGTCGCCCCTGAGCGTCACCTATCTGATGAGCATGCTGGCCAATGGTGCCAGCGGGCAGACACAGCAGCAGTTGCTCGCCACCCTGGGCTGGGCAGGCAAGGGGCAGCAGCAGCCCACCCTGCAGGACATCAACGACTTCTCGCGCATAGTGATGGAGAAGGCGGGCCGCCTGGACAAGGCCGTGACGGTGGATATAGCCAACTATATAGCCGTGAGCAACCGCTTCAAGGTCAACCCTAAGTTCCAAAAGAGCGTGGAGCAGGACTACCAGGCTGGCGTCGAGAGCCTGGACTTCGCCTCGTCCAAGACCCTCAAGCGCATCAACGGATGGTGCTCCGACCACACGCGTGGCATGATACCCAGCATCATTGACCAGGTTGACCCACAGGCTGTCTCCTATCTGATGAACGCCATCTACTTCAATGGCAGCTGGGCCGATAAGTTTGAGAAGAAGGATACCAAACTGGAGCCCTTCCGTGGCTACACGCGTGACATCAAGCGTGTCAACATGATGCACCGCAACGACAAGTACTATTATGCCGATGGCGAGGGCTACCAGGCCGTGCGCATTCCCTACGGTAACGGGGCCTACAACATGACTGTCCTGCTGCCCACCGAGGGCAAGGCGGTGAGCGAGATGATGGCTGAGATGGATGGCGAGAAGTTCCAGACCCTGCAGAACAGCATGGAGAACTGCATCGTTGATCTGAAGCTCCCCCGCTTCACCACCGAGGTGGAGCAACCCCTCAATGAGATTATCTCTGCCCTGGGCAGCCCGCTCATCTTCACTCCGCAGGCCGACTTCAGCCAGTTTGCCAGCGGCAGTTTCTTCGTGTCCAAGATGCTGCAGAAAGCCAAGATTGAGGTGAGCGAGGAGGGCACGAAGGCTTCTGCCGTGACAGCCGCCATCATGGTGATGAGCGCGCTGCGCCCCGAAGAGCCCCGCAGAGTCAACTTCCATGCCGACCATCCCTTTGCCTACATCATCAGCGAGCGCAGTACGGGCAACATCTTCTTCATGGGACAATACACTGGCGACTGACCTTCCATAGCCTCTTTACCCCGCAGCGTGCCAGCACAGAGTGGGGCAGCACAGCCCGGTGAGCAGGGAACCTTCCCTCTCCCGGGCTTTTCCTGTGCCCATGGGAGACTCTCCATCCACGCAGGAACACCTGTACCATGGGGTTGCACAGAGGAATCTTGCAAGGGGTGCAGGGTGTTTCTTGACACGCCTGTCTTCTTTTCGTGGACTGGCGAATGGGCGCGTCAGATGGCAGGCACGCTGCTGTGTTGCTGTCCCGAAAATGGTCAATGTGGGAATGCGAGTGGCGTATTCCGACATTCCACTTGTGAAAATCAGATGATTGTATGGCAGTGTGAAGAAAAAATAGTACCTTTGCAGCCCAAATGAAACAGCCCCCTCCATCCAGGGCATCAGCCTCCATGTTCAGAATAATGTGGCTGGCCTATAGGGGCATGTAAGGAATTTGTTCTATTTTAAATATATATATAATTGATGACAATGCATACACATTCCATCCGAAGGGCATTGTTGCAGGTGACACTCTTGTTTGCCCTTATGGGGTTAGGTAGCATGTCGTGTGTGCCTGGAGCACAGCACCACTTGTGAAGTATGGCGCACAAGCGCTAATTCAAGGATAACAAAACAATTCAGGAATAAATATTAAACGATGTATTACCATTCCATCTTTAGGGCAATGCTAGTGGTCTCGGCTATGCTTGCTCCTGTTTCTTATGTTTCAACTCCGGCCTTTGCGCAAGATGATGATGTGCTTGGGGTCTCGCAGGGCACCATTCCCAAGGGAGTGGAGGAATTGCCAGGAACTTCTGTTACTTACCAAAATGGCAAGGACTTTGTGACCGTAGGTCGTCCAGAGGACCTTTCACGAATGTTCCTCCTCTATAATGTGGGCACAGGCAAGTTTCTCAATGTGGGTGGATACTGGGGCACGCATGCTGCACTCAGCATTGTTC
>CAVKOT010000031.1:0-19445 GCA_963658045.1 Opitutia bacterium UBA4654 | reverse complement strand
GCCCAGGACGGTGTGAGCACCCGCACCATCTGGTTGCCTAAGGGAGCCTGGTGGGATGTGACCGAAGGCAAACTGGTCCAGGGCGACCGCACCTTCCGCGCCGGATTCACGCTGGATGAGTTCCCCGTCTATTACCGGGCGGGCTCCATCATCCCCTTCTATCCCGTACAGCGAAGCGTGGTCACCAATCCCGAGGAGATCACACTCATGGTCGTTCCAGGAGCCAGCGGGGCAGGCAGCCTCTATGAGGACGACGGGGCCGACAACGCATACACGGGCGATGCCTGGGCACGCACCCTCTTTGCCCAGGAGCGCACCACTGGTGCCGTGACGCTGACCATCGGTGCACGGCAGGGCACCTTCGAGGGCATCCCCACCAAGCGCACTTGGGTGGTGCAGATGCCCGACATGCCTGGGACATGCGACCTGCAGGGCATCACGATTGACGGCACTCCTGTGGCCGAGTCACAGGTGTCCTATGACCCCTCCACCAGGCTGCTGGAGGTGCGCATCCCCACCGATGACCTCTCCCAGACACTCTCACTGCGCGTTCCACTCAGGCAGGAGCAGGGGGAGCAGGCCGGCAACAACAGTGCCGACACCCGCCTCAACTATGACCACAGCCACGATGCGGTGAGCGTCAGCGCACCCCGCCAGGCAGCGAGCATACACCTCACCGTGACCACCACAGGAGGCGCGTGCGTGGCTCAGGAGGAGGCACACAACACCTCCAGTCTGCTCCTCTCCATCGCCTCACTGCCCTCGGGCACCTATGTGTGCCGCGCAGTGGTAGATGGAAAATCCACCGCAAGGAAAATCATAAAGAGATGACAAGCAACACCATACACGCTATGACACACGCCACACCCGCACGCCAGCCACTGGGCACCCTGCTCACCTGTGCCATGCTGCTGGCCCTCGCCACACCCAACACCGCACTGTCACAGGCCCGCCTGTGGATTTCAGGAACAGCCGTACCAGGCGGCACACAGCAACTCACACGCTTCGAGACAAGTACCACGGGCCAATATACCTTCAAGTTTCACGGCACGCTGCTGCCTGGCACGCTCTATGTGCAGACGAGGAATGAGCACACCTCATCGACCATCTACTACGCCCCCAGGCAGGTGGATGCCAACATCGTGAACAACGGCATCGGCTACGTCACCACCCGCGACACGTCAACTGCGGCCTGGACTGTACTCTTCGGGGCCGACAATTACCGCTTCACAGTCACTCCCAGCGAGAAGAAACTAACGGGTGAACTCTTCGCACAATGGTACGAGGCGTGGGTCGTGGGCGGATGTGTCGAGGACAAACAGGGAACCGGCGAGAATGCCGGCCACTGGCAACTGGATGCGGGAAAGGCCATGACACAGTCGGAAAGCAATCCGTATGTGTGGGAATGGACGGGCGAACTGAAAGTGTATGCCTCGAATGACGAACCGAACCGCCTCAAGATAAATGGCCAATACGGATGGAGCCCGAAGGCCCTGCACCCCTTCAAGGCCAACCAGCCACTCACAGACGCAAAACAGTTCTGGTACTGCGGCCCCAACGACACCAAGTGGACCATCAGCAAGGATGGCTATTACTACATTCGAATCAACATCTTCGAGGAAACCATCCACGCGGAATACCTGGGCACCACCATCCCCGATGGCATGCAGGCCACGCCAGAGACCGACGCACATGTGACCGTGACGGGACGTAACATCCAGGTGACATGCAGCCGCATGGCTGACTGCCGCCTCTACACCACCGACGGACACCATGTAGCCACCCAAAGTGGCACACAGGTCACACTGCAGATGCCCCACAGGGGAACCTACCTGCTCTATGTGACCGATGGGAGCAGTGCCATCACACGCAAGATAGTCACAGATTGATGTTCATGGAAAAGCAGTCAGGAGGCCGTCAAGAAAAACGTGCGGGAGCATTAGGAATCCCACACACACCAGCAAGCACAGCACACTGGACCGACCCCATCACAAGTGCACAAAACCCCAAAGTGAAGCGGCTGCTCGCCCTGCAGCAGAAGTCCCAGGAGCGCAAAGCCGCTGGCCTGTTTGTGGTAGAGGGCTGCAGGGAGCTGACACACTGCCTTGAAGGGGGCTATAGGGTGGAATGTGCCTTTGTGCGCGAGGACCTCATCGCCTCCACCAACCTGGACTTGCCCCAGGGCGTGACCCTCTATCCCGTCAGTGCCAGGGTGTATGAGCGCATCGCCTACCGTGGCGGCACCGAGGGGGTGGTGGCTATCGTGGAGAGCCGCACGCTGCATTTGGACGACCTGCAACTGCCTCCCAATCCCCTGCTCATCGTGCTGGAGAGTGTGGAGAAGCCAGGCAACCTGGGTGCGGTATTGCGCAGTGCCGATGCGGCACAGGCCGACGCAGTCATCGTGTGCGACCCCATGACCGACCTCTACAACCCCAATCTCATACGCTCCTCGATAGGTGCCGTCTTCACCGTCCCCTGCGTGGCGTGCACCTCCCAGGAGTGCATCCACTTCCTCAAGGAGCGCGGTACAGATACTCACCGCACAGTTGCAGGACTCGCGTCTCTATTATGACACCCCCATGACCTCGGGCACAGCCATCGTGATGGGCACGGAATCGACTGGCCTCACCGATGTGTGGCGCCAGGCAGCCGATGCCCACATACGCATCCCCATGCTGGGCAGGCTCGACTCACTCAATGTGTCGGTCAGCGCAGCCATCCTGCTTTTCGAGGCCGTGCGGCAGCGACAGACTGGGGAGTTGGCCTAAGGGCACTCCCCACTCGGTGCGTAGCGTGTCGAGCAGGCGCATGACAGCCAGCGTCTCGCTGTGCGGCATCATGGGTGACTCGCTGAGTCCCGCCTCGATGCACCTCTTGGCCTCCAGCACCTGGTACTCATATCCCGTCACCACGTCCCCGGGACGCTCATAGGTAGCCTGGTGGTCAAAGCCCACATACACATCGACACGTGTGGGATTGTTCACATTGTCAATCACCAGATATCCCTCCTCACCACTTATCACCGCCTGGCGGTCACTGCGGCACACGGCACTGCACTGCAGCGAGGCCGTACGCCCCTTGCTGTACGCCAGCGTGATGCTGTCCTGCAAATCGACTCCTGTGGGGCCCACCATGCCGTGGCTCACCACACGCTCCACCTCACCGCCGAAGAACATGCGGGTGAAGTGCAGGGGATACACGCCCAAGTCCAGCAGCGCACCACCGCCCAACTCCGGGCGCATGACCCGCTCCTTGTGGTCTATCTTGTAGCAGAGCGAGGCCGTGATCATCCTCGGGCGGCCTATCACGCCACTCTCCAGTACCTCGGCTATCTTGCGGCATAGGGGCATGTAGCGTATCCACATGGCCTCGGCAAGATAGACCCCTCGCTCATGCGAGAGCGTTATCAGTGACTCGGCCTCGGCTGCGTTCATGGTAAAAGCCTTCTCCACCAGACACGCCTTGCCGGCAAGCAGAGCCTTGCGTGTGGGCTCGTAATGGCAGGAATGTGGCGTGGCGATATAGAGGAGGTCCACATCGGCATCCTCCAGGATAGCGTCATACGTTCCGTAAGAGCGATCCACGCCCAGCATGGAGGCAAATGCCGCAGCCTTGTCAGCCGACCTTGAGGCCACGGCCATTACGCTCACCTCTGGCACCTGGGCCAGCGTGCGGGTCATCTTCTCCGCTATGTGTCCGGCACCGATGATGCCCACATTGAATGTCTTCATACTCTTCTCTTCGGGGTTAAATGGTTTGACTTTCTCCACAAAGTTACACTTATCCCACGATATATGCAAGTGTGTCCGCATGCCATCCGCCCCGCGCACATTCTGCCACCGCCAGGGGAAAATCGCCCCTGCACGGCACACTTGTCCCTGTAACATGGAGCGGGGGAATGACCTTTTGGCTATCTTTGCACCTGGATGTGGCTGGCCACACGTGCACAGGCACATGGGGACACCGAGAGCAAGAGACTTATGGCAAAGACAGAGACCTATGTAATCATCGACCAGGAACTGGGATACATCTATGTGCGGGAGAATGTGCAGGCCAGGCGGCTGATATTCCGCTACCGCAACGGCGTGCTCAACTGCACCACGCCCCCCTATTGCCCGACCAGCGAGGTGCGCCGGGCCGTCGATAGCATGCGGGAGCGGCTGCGCGGCATGCTGGCCAGGGGACTGGACCGGAAGGCCGGCACCGAGTTCACACCCGACACCCGCATCGAGATTGACGGCCTCGTCTTCAGTTGCCACCAGGGCCAGGGCGCGCCCTGCGTGTCTGACTCAGGGGGAAGCTTGACCTTCCGCTACCCCGAGGACTTCGACTGGCACTCTATCGATAAGCAGTTGTGGCTCACTGTCATCGTGGAGGAGGCACTGCGCATGCGGGCCGAGTGGGTGCTGCTGCCACGCCTGGAGGCACTGGCCAAGGCACGTGGCCTGCAGTTCAGGCGAGCCTCGATAAGCAAGGCCAAGGGGCGCTGGGGCAGTTGCTCCAGCCTGGGTGACATACGCCTGAGCCTCTACCTGATGATGCTGCCCGCACACCTGCGCGACTATATCATGCAGCACGAACTGACCCACCTGGTAGAGATGAACCATGGGCCGCGCTTCCACGCCCTGCTGGACCAGGCTGTGGGCGGCCGCTCACAGGCCCTGCGCCAGGAACTGAAGGGGTACCAGGCCTCGCTCCTGCAGCCAAAGATTGCCCAGGAAGGCTGACCCATGACCACACCCGCCCACATGTCCCGCCACCATCTCACGCTCATGACCCTACTGCTGCTGGCCTGCCTGCCCTGTGCAGGGCAGCGGGTGATGTGGTGGAACGTGGAGAACCTCTTTGACTGCCGCCATGACACGCTCAAGGATGACCGCGAGTTTCTGCCCGAGTCACCCCGCCACTGGACACGCAGCCGCTACTGGCACAAGATGGACGACATCGCGCGCACCCTGGCCGCCGCCTCACGGGGCGAGGAGTGGCCCATGCTGGTGGGACTGGGCGAGGTGGAGAATGACAGCGTGCTGCGTGACCTCACCCGCCGCAGCCCGCTCCGCCTGGCAGGCTATAAGTATGCTCACCATGAGGGACCCGACCTGCGCGGCATCGACTGCGCCCTGCTCTACCAGCCCCACCTGTTTCACCTCCTGGGCAGTCAGCCCGTGCACATTCCGTCGCGGGAGCACGGACTGCGCCCCACACGCGACCTGCTGCACTGCTGGGGCACGCTGCCCGGGGGCGACACACTGCATGTCATCTGCGTGCATTTCCCCAGCCGTGCGGGAGGCACGCGCCAGTCGGGACTGCACCGGCGGCTCGCGGCCAGCACGCTGTGCACCCTGCTGGACTCGCTCCAGGGCAGGCAGGTGCTGGTCATGGGCGACTTCAATGCCGGGGCGGACGACCCCATCTTCAGCCTCATCGGCCAGCGGCTGGTGAGCCTCACCCCCTCGGGGCGTGGGGAAAAGAGGAAGCCCCAGGGCACCTACTGCTACCAGGGGCTCTGGGACTTCATCGACCATATTCTCATAAGCCGCCCGCTGCAGCCCCGCTGTAGCGAGCATGTCACGGTGGGCCGCTTCCCCTTCCTGCTCACAGGGGAGGGCACGCCCCGCCGCACCTATCTGGGCCCCACCTACTCAGGCGGTGTGTCCGATCACTTGCCCATCTGGGCCGACCTGTTCATCAGGTAGCAGTCAGCCAGCACCAGGGCTGCCATGGCCTCCACCACGGGCACCGCGCGGGGCAGCACGCAGGGGTCGTGACGGCCGCGTGCCGTGAGCGTGACGGCCTCGCCAGCCTGGTTGACCGTGCGCTGCTCCTTGAGCAGGGTGGCCACAGGCTTGAAGGCCACGCGGAAATAGATGTCCTGCCCATTGGAGATGCCGCCCTGGATGCCTCCGCTGCGGTTGGTGAGTGTGGTCACGCCACCCTCACCGTCAGGAACGAAGATGTCGTTCTGCTCGCTGCCACGTTGTGTGACACCCGCGAAACCCATGCCATACTCAAATCCCTTCACGGCATTGATGCCCAGCATGGCCGCCCCCAACTGGGCATGCAGTTTGCCAAAGGCTGGCTCACCCCAGCCCACGGGACAGCCCTTCACCACGCACGCTATGACACCGCCTATGGTGTCACCATCGGCCTTGACCTCCCTGATGAGCCCGGCCATGCGGGCGGCCACCTCGGTGTCAGGGCACCGCACGTCATTGCTCTCGGTGAGCGAGAGGTCGTGGTCGGCGTATGTGCCAGGCAGGATGATGTCGCCCACCTGCTGCGTGTAAGCCTGCACGGTAACGCCCAGTTCCCTGAGCAGCAGTTTGGCAAAAGCCCCGCCCACCACACGGCTGATGGTCTCGCGTGCCGAGCTGCGCCCTCCGCCACGGTGGTCACGCAGCCCGTACTTCTGGGTATAGGTGTAGTCAGCATGACTGGGGCGGTACAGCGAGCGCATGTTGTCATAGTCCTGGCTGTGCTGGTTGCTGTTGCGCACGATGAATCCAATGGGGCATCCTGTGGTCTGCCCCTCGAAGGTTCCGCTCAGCAACTCCACCCTGTCGGCCTCCTTGCGTGCTGTGGTGAGGGCACTCTGGCCAGGACGGCGGCGGTCGAGTTCATGCTGTATGAAGTCCATATCCACCTTGAGCCCTGCGGGGATGCCGTCTATCACGCCCCCCACGGCTGCCCCATGGCTCTCACCGAAGGTGGTGAGACGGAATATATTGCCGAATGTGTTCATCTCTGTTCGGTTTTACGGTTGTTCGGTTTTACGGTTTTGCGGTCGCTGGCATGGCTTGGTGGTTATAGGATTTGCGGATAGCCAGTACGATACTCCATACGAGCCCTAAAGCCGCAAAGCCATAAATCCGCAAGACCGAGCCAGCAAGGCAGTCTTGCCTCAATGGCAGCCGCCGCAGCCAGAGCCGCACTCGCCGTCACCGCAGCCGCCCGAGCATCCGCCGCAGCCACCCTCGCCGCCACAGCCTCCACAGCCGCCCTCGCCCGAGAGTGACTTCAGCATGTTGGCCACCTCCTCGTCAGTGGCCCTGCGTGTCTGCTCCACCTTGCCCACGAAGCGCAGTGTCTTGCCCGCCAGGGGATGGTTGAGATCGACGGTCACAGTGTTGTCCTGGATGAGGGCGATGAGTCCGTTGAAGCGGTGACCCTCACTGTCCTGCAAGGGCACCACGGCACCCTCATAGATATAGCGGGGGTCCAGTTTGCCGTCAATCTCAAACATGCTGCGGGGCACCTCCTGTCGTCCCTGGGGGTCATACTCCCCATAGGCCTGCTCCACGCTGAGCGTGAAGTCAAACGGTGCGCCCTCTGCCAGGGGTTCTATCTCCTTTTCAAAGTCATCGAGTGTCAGCCCCAGCCCCGTAAGGAACTCAAAGGGTTGCTCCGCAGTGGCCTCCTCCACCAGTTCGGGCTCGCCACCCTCGGTCTGTCCATAAAGCTTGTAGGACACTGTGATGTACTTGTTTGTCTTTTCTGTTGCCATAAGTCGTTATTCGTTACCGTTATTATATCTGTCTGCCAGCGGGATTATTTGGCCACCTTGACGCTCTTGCCACAGAGCGTGGCCTCCAGGGCGGGGGCCACATAGGTGTGTACGGCACTCGCCATATTCTGTGCCACATCGGCAGGAGCCGAGAAGTAAACGCATGCGCCAAGCGGCTCGATGCGCACGGCACACACCTGTGAGCCAGGCAGCGTGAGGTATTGGTAGGTGTGCAGGTCGTTATGTCCCTCGGCGGTAGCCTTGAAGTTCATGGCCTTCTCCACCTTCATCTTGTCGGGCGAGGGCAGCGCGCCCTTCCACTTGGCACTCTGGGCCATGGTGCGCCCCGTCATGGTCACGGCAGTCTCCACCAGCGCGCCATTCACGCGTGGCAGACTCTTGCGCATCTTCTGCATCCCCTTGTTCACCCGGCGGTCGTCCGCCCGCTGCTTGTCACCATAGGGAGCCACCTGTGTAGCACCAGTCACCCCATCCACGGGAACGGCTGCACGAGTGGCGCCACACAGCACCATCCCCAGCAGTAGTGACATCATCACATGCTTTCTCATGTCCTCTCTCCTTTATATAATGGTTTGTCTGTGCAAAGATAGGCATTTATTTTCGGATGGCAAAAGAGGTGGCTCTCGCTGAACAGGCCAGCCCCCTCCTGACCTCCCCCAAGGGGGAGGGACACATGCGACAGGCTCCATCCCGGCTTCCTGGAGGGAGGGGGGAATGAGGCATGCCCCTGCATGGGCGGTCGCATGCCCCTGCGTGGACTGTCGCATGCCCCTGCGTGGGCTGATGCAGCGGCATGCGTGCCACAGGGGAGCGTGGTGGCGTTGTCGGGCTGCCTCGCATGGACATAAAGGAAGTGCCACCCCCATGCTCCACGCATTACGTGCGAGCCAGGGATGGCACTCGTTTTTTACGTCTCTTTCATGAGTGTCCCGCTCCAGTGGTGAGTGGGACCCTCATTTGCCAGAATGGCATTTGTCATTTGCTCCTCCCCCCCTGGGGGAGGTCGGGAGGGGGCTTGACAGCCTCCCCGCTCTTACTTATATATAGTGTAAGTGCAGCCCTCCTCCGTGGGGATGAGCAGGGTGTCATCATCCTGCACCACGCCCTGCATGGGCTTTCCGTCGGGGCCGCACACGTGGTACTTGCCTATGCCCGGGTAATAGACGGGGCAAGGCTTGCCCGAGCCACTGCGGATGACGGCACGCGTGAGGTGGCCGTCCTGCCACTGCTGGTCCACCTCGAAGTTGTTGACGGCACGCAGGCCGGCCACATGCCCCGACTGCCACAGTGTGGGCAGGGCGGGCAGGAACTGCAGCGTGTCGGTGTGGCTCTGCAGGAGCATCTCGGCGATGGCGGCACACATACCGAAGTTGCCGTCAATCTGGAAGGGGGCATGTGAGTCGAAGAGGTTGTAATAGACCCCACCCTTCTGCCACGCTATCTCATAGCCCGTGGAGTGCCTGAGGGCATTGTGCAGGATGACATGGGCATGGTCGCCGTCCAGTGCGCGTGCCCACAGGCACACCTTCCAGCCCATGCTCCAGCCTGTGGCCTCGTTGCCTCGCAGGCGCAGCGAGTTGACTGCGGCTTGGAAATAGGGACTGCGGGGGCCTATGTCAGAGAGGGGGTAGAGTGCCATGAGGTGGCTCAGGTGGCGGTGCGAGGGGTCGTTGCTCACGTCATAGGTGGCATACTTCCACTCACGCAGCAGGGTGTCGCCCTTGTTTACGCCAAAGCGCGGGTTGGTCCATCCGGGGTTGGCCGCCGCATTGGCCGTATAGACCTCGGTGTGCAGGCCACGGTCAACACGGCTGAGGTACTGGTCCAGGCGGGCTACGTCATCACGGGTCAGCCCCACACGGTCGGCCCCCAGGATGTCCACACTCTGCCTCACACTGGCCAGCAGGGCATAGATGAGTTGCTGGGCATGGGCCGTGCCATCCTCCTTCTGGTGGGCACCCTGCTCGGGACTGAACTCGTCAGGAGCCACGTAGGTGCCGTCGGGCTGTATGCCCAGTGAGGGACACCCGCGGTCCTCGATCATCCGCTCCATCCAGAACTGCGCACAGCTCCACAGGGTGGGGAAGGCGCGCAGGAGGAAGTCCCTGTCAAGGGTGTAGCGATAATGCTGCCACAGGTGGCTGCAGTACCAGGCATTGGCCACGAAGTAGTTGTTGCCCCACAGGCTCATGCCACCGAAGATGTTGTTCTCTGTGAAGCAGGTCCAGCCGTGCCGCACGCCGCCATACTGCGTGGCGGCACGCTTCCAGTTGTCGCTCCCGGACATGCCTATGACATAGTTGAGGAAGGGCAGGTGCAGCTCGCTCAAGTTGGTGGGCTCGGCAGGCCAGTAGTTCATCTGCACATTGATGTTGGAGTGGAGGTCAGAGTTCCATGCCGCGAAACTGCGGTTGTTCCAGATGCCCTGCAGGTTGCTGGGCGAATCGACACCACGGCTGCTGCCGATCATCAGGTAACGGCCATAGGCGAAGTAGAGCTGTTCGAGGAAGAGCACGTCGGGCTCTGTGCCCGTGACATTGCGCGTGCTGTCGTTATAGTTGTCCACCAGGCGGTCAGTGGGCAGGCTTGTGGCGGCATGGTCAATGGCGAAATCCACCCTGCCCGAGAGGGCTGTGAAGTCCTCGACATGGCTCTCCAGCATGGCCCTCCATCCGCGCGAGGCGGCATGGTCCACACGCTCGCGTATGCGGCCCGGGAGTCCCTCGGTGGCCGAGGTGAAGGTGGGCGAGGCAGGGTCGAAGTCGGTGCCTCCGCCCAGCACGAGCAGCACCTCACGGGTGTCATGCACACGTATGCCCTGGGGGGTGCGCTCCATGCGGGCATCGTCGCCGGCAGGTATCACCCTCAGGCAGGCGGCGTGGCTCACGGTCTGCATGCGGCCCGAGAAGCGGGCATAGCCATCGGAGGTGTAGGTGACCTCGCCCGCGTGGATGTCCTCACCGGGGCGCACGGCCACCAGGAGGTCAAGCGTGCGGTTGCCTGTGGCGCGATAGCGGGCCACCACCACCCCGTCGGGATGGGAGGCGAAGTAGCGGCGCTCATAGTGGGTGAGCCCATCGGTGGAGGCATAGTCAACGCCGCCGATGCCTGTCTGCAGGTCCAGGTAGCGCACATAGTCGCGCACCTGCTGCCCCTGGCGGTAGCCAAACTGCCCGGTGAGGTCGCTCACGAGGACGGAGCCGAAATTCTTGTAGGAGCCATACTGGCTGGTGGTGCCCATGTCGTGGGGCGTGCCCTCCCACAGGGTCTTCTCGTTGAACTGTATCTCGTCCTGCTTCACGCCACCCATCAGGCAGGCTCCGAACTGCCCGTTGCCTATGGGCAGGGAGTACTCCATCCAGGCGTCGCCGGCACCGGCACCCACTGCGGGCTGCCTGTACCACAGGGTGAGGGGGTGCTCGGGATGGAACTCCTGCAGGCCCTCGACCCGATACTCGTCCATCTCCACCTCATCGACAGGCACGATGCGGCACACGTTGTTGGCATCACCTGCCCCCCACAGGGCCAGTGTGGTGCCCACGCCCGTGCCACCACACTGGTTGAGGCGGTCGTGGCCTGACCGCACGCCCAGCCAGCGCACCTCCCAGGCATCGGCATAGCGGTCGCTGGTGGAGCGCACCAGGGCGAAGCCACTCTTGTCGGGCTTGCTGGAGGCCTGGAACTTGGGGCGGGCATAACTCACATAGAGACCCTGGGGGGTGACCATCTGGAAGTGGTCGGCTGTGCCCACCATCCGCCACTGCTGGGACTCGTCGTCCATGCGGAGCGGGTGGGTCTGCAGTTCCTTCCCGGCCCCCATGGAGGTCATCACCAGGCGGCTGTTGGCAAACTGCAGGATGCAGGGAGTGCCCTGCGTGGCACTGGCCACGAAGCGGGGGGACTGCTGCGCGCGCATGCCCATGGTCACGAGAATGGCCATGAGGAGCATGCTCATCTTTCTTAAAATATTCATGTCATAGAGTGTTGATTAAAACCAAAAGGTATTTATGGGAAAACAAAAAAGACTTCCGCCCGGCACAGAACGCGCCGGGGGAAGTCCTGAATTGTCATGTCGCAGCGTGCATCAGTAGCCGAAGATGTCCTCCAGGGTCACACGCTGGATGCTGCCACGCTGCTCCAGGCTCTTGGTGTCCCAGTCCTGCTCGTCGCCCAGGAGCAGCATGCGGTACTTGCGCTTGGCAATCTCACGCTTGTGGAACTTCACCAGGTCGGCCAGGGTCATATTCTTCACCTTGTCATACACCACCTTGCCAGGGTCATCCTCGAGTCCCCTGTCGCGGCAGCGCAGGTAATAGTCCAGGATGCCCTCGCGCAGTATGCGCTCGGTGCTGAGACGCTTGAGCACAGCGTCACGTGCCAGTGAGAAGGCACTCTCACTCTCGGGCATCTGCTCCACAATCTGGTCAAAGACGCTCAGGCAGTCCTTCAACTTGTCGTTCTGAGTGATGATGGTGGTGAAGAACCCGTCCCTGTCATCGGCATCCGATGCCATCGCATAGCGTGCGCCAGCACTGTAGGCCAGGCCGCGCGACTCGCGCAGTTCCTGGAACACGATGCTGTTCATGCCCCCGCCGAAGTACTCATTGAAGACATCCTCATAGGGGTACAATGCGAGGTCAAATGTCTCGCCACGGCTTGAATAGTTCATCATGTAGGTGTTCTTGGCCTGGAAGGGCGCGATGATGACCTGGTTGGTGTCAACCGTGAGGGGCACATAGGACTGGCCCTCATGGGCAGCCACAGGGTTGGCCGACATGGGGTGCATCTCATTGAGCATGCGGCTGACCTGGGTGGTCTCAAGCGGCCCGTAGTAGAGCACACGCTGCATGACCCCGCTGAGGGCACGCAGGTGCTGGAGCACGCCCGCCGCACCGAGCTGGCGCATCTGGGTGGCATCCAGGGCATCGGTGATGCTGTTGTGAGGGCCATAGATGCCATACTGGGCGAGTGCCTGGTAGCAGGCACGCTGGTTGGCCTTGCTGTCGGCACGCTGCTTGAGGATGTCATTCACCACCTGGGCATAAATGGCCGTGTCAGGCTGTGCGGTGGCTATCCAGCGCTCGGTCAGGCGCAGAGCCTCCTGCATGTTGTCGGACAGTCCCGAGAGGGTGAGCCAGGTGCGCCCGCCAGTGGTGCGGAGCGTGGCGTCACAGGCGATGGCATAGAGGCGCATCTGCAGTGCGCTGGCATCCATCGAGTCGGTGCCCAGGTAGGGCAGGAAGTCGGCGGCAACATCCAGGGCGGGGTCCTCTTTCGAACCGCGCTCGATGACAAAGGTAAGATTGAAGAGCTGGCTCTTCACATCGCGATGCGCGAGCAACTCGTTGCCGCCCAGGAGCGTGCCATGCTGCACGTCACGCCCGAAATCCACAAAGACAGGCTCGACCTCAGCCACAGGCATCTTGAGGACAGAGTCAACGAATGCGCTCGTCTTGTCACGGTTGGTCTCGATGGGAGAGATGTGGGGCTTCTCTATCTTCTTGGCTGTGGTGTCAATGCCCTGCCGCTTATAGACGCATCCGTAGCCCTCGGTGAGCAGCCGGCGGGCACAGTCGGTCACGGCCTTCTTGCTCAGGGTGTCCAGCCGCTGCATCTCGGCCACGGCATCGGCCCACGGCTGTCCTGCCACGAAAGCATCCACCATACGGCTTGCCCGAAGCTCATTGCTCTGCATGTCCTCCAGTTCCTTGCGCTTCATGTTGTTGAGGATGGCCTTGAGCAGGGACTCGTCCCACTGGCCGCTGGTGAGCAGGCGCACCTCTCGCATCATCAGTTCACGCACCTCCTCCAGGCTCTGCCCCTCCTTGGGGACTCCGATGGTCCAGAATGCGCTCTGGTCAGTCATGCCATCCACGAAGGTCTCGCTCTGCATGACCTGCTGTGCGTTGGTGAGATGCTGGTCAAAGAGGCCGCACTTGCCGTTGCTGAGCACCTGGTTGGCCACGGTCATCAGGAGGTACTGCGGGTCTGACTTGGCAGGCAGTCTCCAGCCCAGGGCCACCATGGGAGCCTCCTGCCCCACCACCGTGGTGTCCTTGGGAGCGGTGAGCGGACGCTCCTGGGGGAAGTCACGCTGTGGCAGGCTGTCAGATGGCTGCCAGTCGCCAAAGTACTGCTCGATGACACGCACCGTCTCGTCAGGGTCGAGGTCACCGCTCATGCAGATGGCCACATTATTGGGCACGTACCATTCGTGATAGTACTGCATGACATTCTTGAGCGAGGGGTTCTTGAGGTGCTCCTGCGTCCCGATGGTGGTCTGGGTGCCATAGGGATGATGGGGGAAGAGGATGGCATAGAGCGCGTTGTTCATCTTGTCGAAGTCGCTTGTGAGGTGCATGTTGTACTCCTCATAGACGGCCTCAAGCTCGGTGTGAAATCCACGGATGACCATATTGCGGAAACGCTCGGCCTGCACCCTGGCCCAGGGCTCCAGGGCATGGCATGGGATGTTCTCCTGATAGCAGGTCACATCGGTGCTGGTGTAGGCGTTGGAGCCAGTGGAGCCTATCCCGGCCATCATCTTGTCATACTCGTTGGCGATGGCATACTTGCTGGCCTCGTGGCTGAAACTGTCAATGCGGGCATAGATGGCACGGCGGGTGGCATCGTCATGGGTGTGTCCATAGACCTCATACTGGGCCTCGATGCTGTCGAGCAGGGGCTTCTCCTTCTTGTAGTCAAGCGTTCCGAAACGTGTCGTGCCCTTGAACATCAGGTGTTCCAGGTAGTGGGCCAGGCCAGTGCTCTCGGCAGGGTCGTTGCGCGAGCCGGTGCGCACGGCCACATAAGTCTGTATGCGCGGCTCGTCGTGGTTGACCGTGAGATAGACCTTCAGGCCATTCTTGAGGGTGTAGATGTGCGTAGCCATGGGGTCGTCGGCCAGCACAGGGTCCTCCTTCGTGCTGGGGTCATGGCCGGGCTGGCAGGATGCCAGCGCAAGGGAAAGGCAGAGCGTCGCCCCAAGTAGCGAACTCGCCAGCCGCTGTCTCTTCTTCATGTTGTATAGTGTTATAGTTTTATGTTTCATTGTCAATGGGTATGATGTGCCAGTAAGGAATGTATCGCAGGTCTGTGCTCCCCACCCTTGCTACCGTACTGTGGAGTCTCCCTCGACATAATTCTCCATATAGAGTTGCTCCCCGTCATACACGGCATAGGTGCACTGGGTAATCCAGTCGCCCAGGATGAGCAGGCGACACTGGCGGGTGAGGAACAGGTCGAGCTCGATGTGACGGTGCCCGAAGAGGAAGTAGTTCACGTCAGGGTGCTGACGCAAATACTCCTTGGCAAAGCGCACAAGGAACTCACGGTCCTCGCCCAGGTAGCCATCGGCAGCCTGGCCATCCTGCAGGCAAGGCTCGTGCTTGAGCCTGCTGCGTCGCGCCCACTCCAGCCCCAAGTTCACGCCAAGCGTCGGGTGCAGCCAACTGAACAGCCACTGACAGCACTTGTTGTGGAAGAACTTGCGCAGCAGACGGAACTTCCAGTCGGGGTCACCCAGGCCGTCACCATGGGCGAGGAAGAATAACTTGTCACCCAGTTCGACTGTCACCGGCTCGCGATGCAGGATGACCCCACACTCCTGCTGCAGATAGTCGGTGCACCAGATGTCGTGGTTGCCGGTGAAGAAGTGCACCTCGACCCCCATGTCGGTCAACTCGCTCACCTTGCCCAGGAAGCGGGTGAAGCCACGGGGGACTACTGTGGGGTACTCAAACCAGAAGTCAAACATGTCACCCAGCATATAGACCGCCCCGGCCTTGTCCTTTATGTCGTCCAGGAAACGCACGAGCCTGCGCTCCTGCTGGCGGGTGTGCTGCAGGGCGCGGCAGCCCAGATGGGCATCGCTGATGAAATAGATATTCTTCATAGGCCCTATGCTACATGAGTCCCAGTTCGAGGCGAGCCTCCTCGCTCATCATATCCTTGTTCCACTCGGGCTCGAAGACGAGGTTTACCTCTACCTTGTCCAGTCCGGGAATGGCGGCCAACTTGCTGTGCACATCCTCGACAATGAAGTCGGCTGCAGGGCAACTGGGGGCCGTGAGGGTCATATCGACCTGCAGGGTCTTGCCGCCGTCGGTCAACTCGATGCGGTAAATGAGACCCAGGTCATAGATGTTGACGGGTATCTCCGGGTCAAACACGGTGCGGAGTATCTCCACCACCCTTTCCTGTATATCTGTCTGTTCCATATTGCTTATGCTTTCTCTGTATATATATAAATATGTATTGTCAGCACAGGGAGCCGTCCTCGGAAAAACTGAAATATCCCTGTGTGGATACTATGACGTGGTCGATGAGGGCGATATCTACTGCCTGACAGGCTGCCACAAGACGATGGGTGAGTTCGCGGTCCTGCCTGCTGGGGGTCAGCGTGCCGCTGGGATGGTTGTGGCAGAAGACCATGGCGGTACACTGGCGCAGGAGAACCTCCCTGAGCACCTGCCTGACATCCACGGACGAACTCGTAAGCCCGCCCTCGCTGACACGTGCCGAGCCCGCAAACGTGAGGTTGTGGCGCAGGAACATGACGTGACACTCCTCGTGCGGCTTGTCCTGCAGCATGGGACGAAAATAGGCGGCTATGGCCTGGGCACTGCCCATGCGCTGCTGTGAGGCGCGCTCCATGGCCCTGCGCCTGCCCAACTCACAGGCCGCGAGCACCGTCACCGCCTTGGCCGGACCCATCCCCCGATAGGCCTGCAGCGCGTCGAGCGACATGCGGCTGAGGTCTGTCAGACTTTCTCCGCAGTCGTTCAGCACACGTTGCATGAGCTCGACTGCCGTCTCCCGGCTGTTGCCGCTGCCTATCAGAATGGCGAGCAGTTCGGCCTTGGAGAGGGACTCTGGCCCATGGGCAATGAGTTTCTCACGCGGGCGGTCCTCGATGGGCTGCTGGTTGATGTTGAGTTTCTCTGGCATAGGGATGCTGTGCGTGTTATCCTGCATGTGAATGGCCTGGGGATGTCAGTGTGCCGCGCCGTGTCACGTCACTTGTAGAAGGTCTCGCGGAAGGCCTGCAACTCCTCGTCTCTCCCGCACACACAACGCAGCCACCAGGCACGCAGGAACCCCGTGCCATAGCCGATGAGCTGCACATAACTGGCGGCCACACTGAGCAGCCCCACGCGCAGGCTGTGGTTCAAGGCCGTGCTGTCGGCCAGGATGAGCAGCGAGAAGAGTATGGGGATGGGCAGCGAGAGGAAGAACATCTCCCACCCTATCATGCCCCAGAAGGGGCTCCGCGCAAACAGTCCCAGCAGCAGGCCACACACCATCATGAGCAACAGCACGCCCATGCCCAGCGTGAAGAGCGCAGGCAGGAGGTGTACGAGTTTGAGGCTCGAAGGGTACTTCTTGTAGAGGTTGATGCGGGCGATGCCGCTGTTGTGCACCTGTCGGAAGAACTTCCTGAGGTCAGTGCGCCGCTTGTGCCACACCCAGGCTTCGGGGAAGAGGCGGCATTTGGCCCCGCTCTGGAAGATGCGTATGCTCAGGTCAATGTCCTCGCCAAAGCGCATGCGGCTAAATCCGCCCAGGCGGCGATAAAGGCTCGCGCGGATGCCCATGTTGAAGGAGCGGGGATAGAACTTGTCCAACTTCTTCTGGCCACCACGGATGCCTCCCGTGGTGAAGAAACTGGTCATGCTGTAGCTGATGGCCTTCTGCACCGGGGTAAAGGAGGGATGCGAGCGGTCTGGCCCGCCGAAAGCGTCACAAGGACTCTCTGTGAGCTCATGGTCAACAGCCTCCAGGTAACCGGGAGGCAGCACGCAGTCGCTGTCGAGGAAGATGAGATACTCACCCTGGGAGCGTTCCGCACCATAGTTACGCGTCTGCCCGGGGCCGCTGTTGGGCTTGCAGAAGTACTTGATGGGCATCTGGGCAGCATGCCGCTGCACCACCTGCTGGCAGGTGACCTGCGACCCGTCCTCCACCACGAGCACCTCAAAGTCACGCAGGGTCTGGTGGGCCAGGCTCTCCAGCAACTCATCAGTCTCGTCGGGGCGGTTATAGACAGGTATCACAAAGGAGTATCTCATTGCTTTCCGTTTTCTTCGTACAAGAGACAAATGTACATAAAAAACAGCGAAAAGCCAATCTCCCGAACCCCTTTTCTTGGAAAGAGAGGGCACGGAGTGCTACAGGAGGGGGAAAACGGGCATGACAGGACACCTCAGCGAGCGGGAAATGGCAGAAATCCGCCCTGCAAGGTGCCTTGGGGAAGGCGAGTCACAGCACAGGCGGGACATGGTGCGCAGACCGCTCAGTGCAGGCGGTCAAACGTCCTATGTCCCAAGACATAATACTGCCAGAGCAAACTGAAGGTTGCCTGTTCGGGGATGGGGTCGAGCACTGCCTGGGCAAGATTCTCCCTGCGGGAAGGTTCAAAGTCCCGTCTGACGCGGTGAAACTCCCTGCGTGCCTGCCACACGGCCCTGGCACTGCGCCATTGCCCGCTCACAAGCATCTGCAGCGAGGCCAGGGCATCCAGCCAGAAGCGCAGACGCATGACCTTGTGCAGACGACGCTCGGGCAGGTTCTTGTAAAGCAGGAGCAGGTTGTTACGGAAGTTGAGGAAGGTCTTGCGGGGACTGCCCTGGGGCAGCGTGCCACCGCCCAGGTGATAGACCACGCTCTGGGGCACGCACAGGATGCCACGGCCACGGCTCCTGAGCCTCCAGCAAAGGTCTATCTCCTCCTGGTGGGCAAAGAAGCGTCCGTCCAGCCCACCCACCTGCCAGTAGTCGGCACTGCGGATGACCAGGGCGGCACCCGTGGCCCAGAAGACGGAGAGGGTGCTGTCATACTGCCCCCTGTCCTCCTCCACCGTGCCCATCACGCGGCCACGGCAATAGGGATAGCCCAGCGAGTCGATGAAGCCACCCGCCGCACCGGCATACTCAAAGTGGCCGGGCTGCCACTCGCAGCGTATCTTGGGCTGCAGGGCGGCCACCTCGGGATGGTGTTCCAGGCAGTCAAGCAGGGGCACGAGCCACCCAGGAGTGACACGCACGTCACTGTTGAGCAGGACATACACGTCGGCCTGCACCTGCCGCAAGGCCTGGTTGTAGCCCTCAGCAAAACCATAGTTGCGGTCCAGTTTAATAATATGTACGCGCGGGAAGTCCCGCTCCAGCACCTGGAGCGACCCGTCGGTGCTGCCATTGTCAGCCACCACCACCTCCGCCCCATCAGAGTTCTCGAGTACGGAAGGCAGGAATCGGCGCAGCATCGACGCGCCGTTCCAGTTGAGGATAACTATGCTTGTGGTCATAGGAGAGTTGCCTGAAGTGCGTTGCCGTCAGCATCCCAGTCACCCAGCCGCACGCTGGCAATCTGGTTGTCCATGCCCTGGGCCTGGACGGAGACGCGTATGTAGTTATCGGTAAAGCCGTGCATCACACCGGCCTTGCGGCTGTGCTCCAGCAGCACGGGCCGCATGGTGCCACGGAAGCGGTCATAGAACGCGCGCCACTTGCGCTCGCTCAGGGCCAGCACCTGCTGGCTGCGCTCATGCTTCTCCTCGGGTGTCACCACATGGGGTATCAGCAGGGCCCGCGTGCCAGGACGCTCGCTGTAGCTGAACACATGATATTGGCTCACGTCTATCTCGTCCATAAACTGCAGAGCCTCGGCAAACAGGCTGGCTGTCTCACCGCGCGTGCCCACGATGACATCCACACCGATGAAGGCATCGGGCATCGCCTGGCGCACATGCGCTACCTTGTCGGCAAACAGGCGCGTGTCATAATGGCGGTGCATGAGACGCAGCACCTCATCGCTCCCGCTCTGCAGGGGAATATGGAAGTGGGGCATGAAGGCACGGGTCTGGGCACAGAAGTCTATCACCTCGTCGGTGGGCAGATTGGGTTGGATGCTGCTGATG
>CAVKOT010000030.1:0-19695 GCA_963658045.1 Opitutia bacterium UBA4654 | reverse complement strand
ATGAAAAGTCCATCAGTGTTGTCACAGATGCTTGGCTTTTCCTTCGTAATCAGCCCGATTTGGTCAATAGCCAGTTTGTGAAAGGTGTAACCTCGAAGCCCAGGGATATTCAGTCTTTCTGTCAGTTCAGCCGCAGCCTTGTTGGTATAGCTGATGAGCAGGATGCGTTCAGGTGAGACTCCTTTTTTTGTAATGAGGTATTTTACCTTTCCAACAATGGATGAGGTCTTTCCACTGCCAGCGCTGCTGACCACGAGGCAATTGTCTGCTTCGGATACTATTGCACGCCTTTGTTGGGAGTCTAAAGGGTATGAGAGCACATTGTCGAAGAACTCCCTGTTTTCCCTCATTTGCTCAGATAGATATTCGTCATTATGGTTCTTGCTCAGAGCTTCTATGTGTTCATATTCGGTGATAAACTTTGATAAAGGAGCGTCATGCAACAGGCAAAAGTGTGTTTCACGTCTGATTTTCTTGGCTTCTTTATATAGGGGATCGAGTTGCTTGAGAATGAGTTCCTGGGCATATAGGTCGATGTATCTGCCTTTGCAGGTGTGTGAAATGTATTCTCCTATATTCAAGGGGAAAAAATCCTGGTGGGCATCTCTCTCCTTTGTATAGCCAGTAGGCGTGGTGTCTTCGTCGTGCTTTTGTCCTGAAGCGTCTTTTTCCTTTTCTTGTTGGCATGTACACGATATGCGTGCGATATTGTGGTCCCACTCTTTGAGTTTCTTGCGTGCCCTTTCTCTAGCCGCTGCATAGCATGCTATAGCGGTGGCTATAGTAATGGTCGTGATTATTATGATAATGTATGTCATGGCCTTTCTTTTTAGAGACTTTCACGCCAAGCGTGTGTTTGTAGTTCATATTGCTTGTAAAGTTAGATAATTTGTGCGAGAGAGACGCATCGATTTTTGGATTTCTGTGGCAAGGTCGCACAAAAGTTGGCCGTGCGTTAGGGAGCGCATGTTGGATTTGCTTCGTGGCTCTTTGGGCACTTTCAGATAAAGTCGTACCATTGCAGACTTTTGAAAGAGAACATGTTTACAATATAATAAGAATAAGATTTATATCCATTCAGAAAAGATTGTTGTTGATGCTTGTGCTGTGGTGTGGAGTCACGTCCATGCTTATGGCAGATGATGGGTTGATTACCAACTTGTCTCCTGTGAATGTGGAGACACCGGGAACGCTGAAGGATAAGATAAGCAGCGGCAAAAAGTACAGAATCGTAAACCTGACAGTTACGGGAACACTTGACCAGACAGACATACAGTTCCTGCGTGAGATGGCAGGCTGCTACGATAAGTCGGGAAACAAGACAGATGGGCATCTTAGATGCCTGGATATCTCAGACGCAAGTATGTGTGACACTTATGGCAAGAGTTTGCGTGTCTATTATAAAGACCGTGACGGGACATTGCGGTCAACTTTGGCGAGTTTTAGTGAGTATCTCTTTTGTGGCTTGCCTGACTTGCAGGAGATACATCTTCCCGAAGGTTATTCTTTGGGCAATTACTTCTTCTACCAATGCACAAGTTTGCGTTATGTAGAAATGTCACAAGGGAGAGAAATAGGCAACAGTGTCTTTGCTGGTTGCAAGGAACTGGCCTCTTTTGTGTGTCCGCCGAACCTGGAGTCCATAGGTGGCTCTGCATTTGCGGATTGTCATAGCCTCGCAACCGTGACCTTGAACGAGGGACTAAGGGAGATTGGCGGTGCGGCTTTCCGTAATTGTGTGAGCTTGGCTTCAGTGCAGTTGCCCCAGAGCCTCAAGCAGATGGGGGCATCGGCTTTCTCAGGCTGTACAGGGCTTGCTTCCATGACATTGCCTGAAGGACTGCATGCCCTGAGAGACAGGGCGTTCTGTGGTTGCACAGGTCTCACTTCGCTCTCATTCTCCGAGGGGCTGACTCAGATAGGGGCATCTGCCTTCGAGGGCTGCTCGGGACTTTCCTCTGTATCATTGCCCTCAAGTGTGATGCAAATGGGTGCCTCTGCCTTTGCTGGGTGCACAGGGCTGACCTCCTTCAAGATTCCGAAGCAAGTGACGAAGATAGAGGAGTCAACCTTCTCTGGCTGTGCAGGACTTCGCACTATAGAGTTTGCCGAGGGAGTAGAGACAATAGGGGCGTCAGCCTTCTCTGGTTGTACGAACATTTATACTCTTGATTTGCCGTATGGCTTGAGAAGCATTGGCGATTCGGCCTTTATGGACTGTAGCGAGTTGCGTACAGTGTATTTACCTCCTCTTCTGGGCCAACTTGGTGCCTGTGCTTTCCGTGGCTGTACCTACTTGTCCAATGTGTACGCCTATATGCCCACACCACCAGTCATCACTGGCGATGAATTTGAATATGCCACAAAGACCCAGGGTACGCTTCATGTTCCTTCTGACTCATACCAGGACTACATGCTGCCTGAGGGCTGGGAGGACTTCCTGAATATTCGCACTGATCTGCCAAAATATGTGACCCGGCAGATTGTTATTCATGTGGCAACGCCTGGCACATTGGCCAGCATTATTGGCAGTCGCATGAAATACCGTATCGAGAGCTTGAAACTGAGTGGCACGCTGAATTGGAAGGACATCAGTTTCATCCGTGAAATGGCTGGTGACAACAAGCAGGAGCAACACTGCTACTTGTATCATTTGGACATGAAAGATGCTGTTACTGAGAATGACCATGCCAAACATTGGGTGGCATATCACGGTGGGTCAACTACTGATATTTATGCAGTAATAGCAATGGACGCATTTGACGGAGTCTTCGCTGACTTGCCATACTTGTGTACTGTGGTTCTTCCGAGCAAGTTACAGACAGTAGGCAGTTATGCTTTCTGTGGTTGCCCGCTATTGAAGTCAGTGGATATGTCATCTGATGCGACTGGTGTCGGTGACTATGCTTTTAGGGGATGCTCGGATTTGGAAGCGGTGGAGCTGCCTTCGGGTTTGAAGACCATTGGCTACGAGGCTTTTGGGGCTTGCTATAAGTTGAATATGCTGAAGCTTCCTAAAACATTGAAACAGATAGACGATAGGGCTTTTTTTTCCTCTGGCCTGCAACAGGTGTATGCCTATATGCCGTCTCCCCGAAACGTGGAAGGAGTGGTTCGGGACATGCTCGACCCATGCGTTCTTTATGTGCCAGCAGCCTCTCTTGGTGGGTACAAGCATTCAGAGTGGAACGACTACTTCAAGGAAATCCTGCCGATGGACACAGCGTCCTTTGACTTCGTTTGTGTGAGTGAGGCGGGAACTTTGTCCAGCAAGATTAGTGCTGAGAAGAAGTATCGTATCAAGAGCCTTGTCCTGCAGGGCAATCTCAACATTCACGACATCCAGTTTATTCGTGAGATGGCTGGATGCTATGATGAGGAGGCACAAAGCACTGGCGGGCAGTTGCAGCACCTGGACCTCTCCCAGGCAACGTTTGTGGCAGGTCGGGACTGGATTGACGTATATGCTCTTTATAATGAGAGCAATGATGGCACAGAGCCATCGACAAGCGTTCTTGAACTTGGCGCAAGTCTGAGTGGTGAGGATGTCTCTTCATTTCTCTTTGCTGGTTTGCCCAGTTTGCGTACGATAGTTCTTCCCAATAGTGCCAGAAATATAGGAGATGGTGCATTTTGGTATTGCGATAGTCTGGAAACAGTGTCTATGTCATCGTATGTGAGGAGTATTGGCCGTTCGGCTTTTTGCTACTGCTCAAGTCTGATGACGGTGAACTTGCCAGATGGCTTGACTTCAATAGCAGACCAGGCCTTTGCTGGTTGCACGAGTCTGACTTCATTGGACATTCCTTCGGGCGTGACAGAAATAGGTGATCTCGCATTTAGGCTGTGCAAGGGCTTGACTTCGCTGGATATTCCTTCGGGCGTGACCACGATAGGCGAACTTGCATTTGGGGAATGTGTAAATCTTGCCTCAATCGAATTGCCCAAGGGGCTGACCTCGTTGGGTTTTGCAGCCTTTGAGAATTGCTACAGTTTGTCCTCTATAGACTTGCCTGAGGGGCTTGACTCGCTGGAAAGTTATGTGTTCCTTGGCTGCAAAGGCTTGAAGTCTGTAACTTTGCCACGGAATATGACCTCGATAGGCGAAGGTGCCTTTAAGGGCTGTTACAGTTTGGAGTCCCTGGATTTGCCCGACAGCCTGACCTATATCGGGTATGCCGGTCTGGCATTCTGCCGCAGTCTGACCTCGCTGGAGTTGCCCGAGAGCCTGACCTCAACAGGCGATGGTGCTTTCTATGGATGCAGTGGACTTACATCCATCACCCTTCCCCAGGGCATGACCACGGTGCCCCGCATCGCTTTCCGTGACTGCACAGGGCTTACCTCTGTCACCCTGCCAAGCGGCTTGACCACTATAGGGCGTGGTGCTTTCTGGAGTTGCCAAAGCCTGACATCGGTGGATGTGCCTGAAGGAGTGGATACGATAGACTATGCGGCCTTTAACGACTGTGCGCAGCTTGCCGACATTACCTTGCCCAGGAGCCTGAAGTCCATAGGCGAGTATGCCTTCTGCGACTGCAGCAACCTCTCGGCCATCCATGCTGCAATGCCTGTTCCGCTGGAACTGACCGACAGCGTATTTGCCGGGGTTGACAAGGACGCGTGCATCCTTTATGTTCCCCAGGGCTCTGTCGGGGACTATGCCAGGGCCGAGTACTGGCGCGACTTCATGCATATCGATGGGTATATCCCCAGTGGCATAGGCTCTGTGGCTGGCGCTGGCAGCCCTGTCAGGAGGGAAGTGTCTCGCTACTCTGCCAGTGGCGGTTCCCTCACCGTTCCCACCAAGGGCGTGAACATCGTGAAATTCAGCGATGGTACAACGCGCAAGGTGATGGTTCCGTAAGGGGCGGGGAAATGTCAGGACAAAGAACATCGGGCAGGATGTGGAGCACGGTCGCTCCCTTCCTGCCCGATGTTCTTTGTTAGGGCCATGGGCTTGTGCCCGAAGTTAGTCCTTGTCTCGTTCCAGGATGTCTGTTTGCCTTACAGCCCCTTGAGCCATTCCTCCATCAGTTTCGGCCATTTCGATGCCGCCTCGGCCAGGTTGGCACGCAGGCCGTAGCCGTGTCCTCCCTTCTCGTAGATGTGCAGCTGCACCGGTATCTTGTGGCTGCGCAGGGCCTGGGAGATGACCAACGCGCTGTTGCCATAGGAGTCATCGGCAGTCTGGAACACGAAGAAGGGCGGAGTCTGCTCCGTGATGGTCAGTTCGGGAGTGAGTGTGTGGTTCTCCCCCTCGTCCATGTAGGCAGGGTAGATGAGTGCCGCGAAGTCTGGGCGGGCCGACTGGGTGTCGATGTCATCCGTGGCTGTGTAGCTTGGGGTCTGGAACCGTGTGGCGGCCCTGGCTGTCAGACTGGCCCCGGCCGAGAAGCCCATCACGCCCACTTGCTTGCCAGGGTTCTCGGCCCTGGCCATGCGTATGGCCCTCTGCACGTCCTGCAGTGCGCCCTCGCGGTTATCGGGCACCCGGTAGCGAAGCACATAGGCCGTATAGCCCAGCGCGTTGAGCCATTGTGCGATTTCAGTTCCCTCATGGTTCACCGCCAGTATGTTATAGCCTCCGCCCGGGCATACGATGATGACCTTCTCCTTGGGTGACTTGACCACGGGGAACTTCTGCAGTGTGGGTGTGGGCATCTGCTCGATGCGCAGGATGGCGTCTTTGCCCATCGTCTGCTTCATCTTTCCCGCTTTCAGTGTGACCTCCGCAGGGCGGTTCTTTGGCCAGATGTTCTTCTCGCTCTCCTGTGCCCAGATAGGGGCAGCCAGCAGCATGGCCGATGCCAGCAGCATGGTTTTAGTCTTATTCATAGGCTCTGTGTTATTAGTGTCCTGTTCCATATAGTTTCTTATCTCTGTATCTCTATCACCTCCAGGTCCTTGAACTCCCCGTGGTCTATGCTCAGCCGCACCAGCGTGCGCACCTGGTGCCAGCCCTGCAGGCCAGCCGCTCCAGGGTTGATGTGCAGCAGGCCCAGGCGCGGGTCACGCTGCACCTTCAGGATATGGCTGTGTCCGCTGATGAAGAGGGCGGGCGGGCAGGCGTAGAGTGTGCGGCGGATGTGCGCGTCGTAATGGCCGGGATACCCCCCGATGTGCGTCATCAGCACGTCGGCACCCTCGCAGGTGAAGCGCAGGTCGGCTGTGAGGATGCGGCGCAACTCACCCCCGTCGCAGTTGCCATAGACAGCCCTCACGGGGCGAAACTCCTGCAGGCGGGTGAGGAGTTCCATTCCGCCAATGTCCCCCGCGTGCCAGATTTCGTCGCATGGCTCGAAGTAGCGCAGATAGCGGTCGTCCCAGTAGCCGTGCGTGTCACTTATCAGTCCTATCCGTCTCATGTTTGCGCAGTCTGACTACCAGATACCAAAGCATGCCGCTGGCGACAAAGAAACTGAGGGCATCCGAGATGGGCATGCTCAGCCACACGCCGTCCAGTCCCCACCAGCGGGGCAGCAGTGCCAGCATGGGCACCAGGAACAGCAGTTGCCTGGTGATGCTCTGGAAGATGCTCTTGGCCGCATGGCCTATGCTCTGGAAGAAATTGCCTATCACCATCTGTGCTCCCACCAGCGGGAACATGGCCACGATGATGCGGTAGGCGCGCACGGCCTTCTCGGTCAGCTCGCCGCCAGCACCAAAGATGTGTATCACCTGGGCGGGCAGGAACTCGCCCACCAGTGTGGCCGACAGTGTCACCAGTGTGGCCCAGGCTATCGTGAGCCTGAGCACGGCCCACACGCGGTGGTCCTTGTGCGCGCCCCAGTTGTAGCCCACGATGGGCTGCATGCCCTGCACCAGTCCCATGACCACGGTGACAAAGAGGAATACCACACGGTTTACGATGCCATAGGCCCCGATGGCCATGTCGCCCCCGAAGTCCAGCAGGCGGCGGTTGATGATGAGCACCACCAGGCAGGCACAGGCATTCATCAGGAATGGGCTCATGCCAATGGCTATACATTGGCGCACGATGTCGGCCCTCAGCCTGTAGATGCCCCGGCGCAGGTGCAGCAACTCGGTGGGGCGGCTGAACAGGCGGAGCTGGATGCACAGGGCAATTACCTGGGACAGAATGGTGGCCCAGGCCGCCCCCTGTATGCCCCAGTGGAACACAAAGATGAACAGCGGGTCGAGCACCACATTGGCCAGGATGGCAGTGAACGTGCAGTTCATGGCCAGCCGGGGATGTCCCGCACTGCGCAGGATGGCGTTCAGGCCAAAGTAACAATGTGTCACCACATTGCCCAGGAGGATGATGCACATGTAGTCGCGGGCATAGGGCAGGGTGGCCTCGCTGGCTCCGAAGAGGTAGAGGATGCTGTCCAGGAAAGGCCAGCATACCACGGTGAGCAGCAGTCCCAGCAGGACGTTGAGCGTGAGCGTGTTGCCCAGGATATGCTGGGCGGTGTCATACCTCCCCTGTCCCAGGCGCACGCTGATAACGGTGCTCGCGCCCACGCCCACCATCGCGCCGAAGGCTGCGGCCAGGTTCATGAAGGGGCTGGCCACGGCCATGCCGCTGATGCCTATGTCGCCCACGCCCTGTCCCACGAAGATGCTATCGACGATGTTGTACACCGACGAGGCCACCATCGCCACTATGGCGGGCAGGGCATACTGGCGCAGCAGTTGTCCTATGGGCCGCTCGCCCAGTTCGGTCGGGACGTATTGCCTAACTTTCTGACTCATTCCGTGAGGGTGAGAATCTTCAGGTGTGCGTCGTTGTTGTCATTGTGCAGGCTCATGCGCAGGCGGCCCTGCAGGTCGCGGAAGAGCATCTGGTGCCCGCCTCCCACGTAGAAGGGCTTCTCGTCATGCACCCAGGGGCCAGCCACATTGCCCGACGCGCTCACGGCACGCCCTACGGCATACACCCCGTCAACGAATGAACTCCAGTAGCACGTGAGCTGTCCCGTGCGCTCGTCACGCCACAGGAAGGGCGCATCGACCACCAGCCGGCGGTCCTCGCTGCGCTTGTTCCACTTCGAGTCAGCAGCTGTGAACAGGCGTATGGGCTCGCCCAGCCGTCCCTTGAGATTCTTGCGCAGGCGCACCGCCCACGTCTCGCCTATCTCGTTCTGCACGTCCGCGCCGTTCCACTCCAGGCTATATACCAGCCAGGGCTGCCCGTCGCTGTCGATGAAGAGGCTGCCGTCAAGGCACTGCTGCCCCTCGGGAGTCAGGCTGATGGGCTTGCCCTCGACCCAGGTGTCCTTGTACTTGTCGGTGGGTTTGCGCCCTCCGCGCAGCAGAGTGCAGAAGTTCACGCGTCCCTCCTGCTGGTTGGTCAGTGTCACGATGGTGTAGTAGTGGCCATGGTAGCAGTAGGTGTCGGGGGCCCACCAGTGGTCCACACCGGCCTTCACGGTCTTCATCCAGCGGTTCTCGCCCAGATAGACGTAGCCCACCTCGCGCCACATCTCCAGGTCGCGGCTCTCGTAGGCCTTCAGGGCCACTGCATCCTCAGAGTGTCCTGCCGTGATGAGGTAATAGAGCCCCTGCTTGCGGTCAACGGTGATGAACGGGTCTCTCACACGTATGCTCTCCTGAGGGATGGTGTATTCCTGTGCGATGGCACACATGGTGGCCAGCATGAGTGACAGGCCCAGTGAAAGGATTCTCTTCATAATGCAAATGCTTTGTGTTTGATGAAATACAAGATGCAAAGGTACGCAAAAAAGGCTTACCCCGCGCCCACGTCGGGCGGGAAACTCGCTTGCCTCATGCTGCGTGTGTCGGGCGGAAGCCTGTGCATGTGGGGCTGCCGGCACTATCCTCACCCGCACCCAGGATGGGGTGGGGCAGAGCCGCTGGCGGTGGCAGACTCCTGTCCTCTGGGCCCATTCTCTCCCAGTACAGCCATTGTGGTTAAACCAAAGCGCGCGGGGCGAGTCAGAGAAGTAGAGACGGAAAATGAAGTACTAACCTTATAATGATGAAAGAACGATGAGAAAGACATTGATTGTCCTGGCCCTCGGCCTGCTGGCTGTGGGGCGGGTGAGTGCCCAGAGTGACGAGGGCGGTGAGGGTCGCGAGGCCAGGCGTGCCGAGTTGATACAGAAGTCGGGCGAGCGGTTGGCCAAGTCCTTCGGCCTGGAGAATGCCGTGCGGGACAGTTTCCTGGCCATCTACACCGAGTATCAGACGGAGATGTTTGCCACCAACGAGCCTCGTGGTCACCGTGAGGCTGGCCAGGCACAGGAGAGTGACGGCAAGAAGGAACTCACCAATGAGCAGGCCACCCAGCGCATCGAGGAGAACATCCAGCGGCAGAAACGCCAGGCCGAGCAGTTGCAGAAGCGCATCGACATCCAGACACGCTACCAGGAACGCTTCCAGAAGGTGCTCACGCCCGTGCAGACACTGAAGGCCATGTTCCCCCAGCGTCCCCGCCCACAGGGGAATAACCAGCAGGGTGGTGGCCAGGGCCGTCGTGGAGGCTTTGGCGGACCTGGCGGCATGGGCGGTTTCGGTGGGCCTGGCGGCTTCTGAGGATACAGTCCCCGTTCCCTTCCAGGAGGGCCACCCCATTGGATGACGGACTTTACCGATATTTCCAAGGGGAGTGTGTCAAAATGCAGACAATGCAGGCAGGAGGTCCCAAAAGCACACAGCCCAGGACAGCGTCCGGGGTAATCCAGACATATAGACAAGCACGCCCCGAAGGGGCAAAAGCATATAGTATGAGTGCTTTTGCCTCTTCGGGGCGCATTGTATTCTTCATTCGTCTCACCCAGGACATCGCCCTGGGCGATGAGCAGATTGCCTCCATGGGGCGCATCGCCGGCATTATGTCCCGCCCTCTTTCTCTTGGGCCATCCGCTTGAGACGGATGTGTGGCTTTGGCTCTTGCTCCCTCTCCCTTGAGGGAAACAGCCCTCCCCCCTTGGGGGAGTGGGAAGGGGACTGCCTATCTCACGAAACTCATCCGATCCTGCGCCTCCTTCTCGGGATGTGCGGGAGCAGATTTTGCGTGCAGGCTCTTCAGCATCCAGGCCATGTTTCTGCCCATGGTGCGCATCGTCTGCAGTCCCTCGCAGTCCTGGCGGGTCTCGCCGGGAGCCGCACCGTAGGCAATGTTCCAGTACTGGCTGGTGACCTGGGGCATGTTCATCATCTGCATGGCCATGTTCATGGTGGTAAATGCCGCTGATGCGCCACCCCTGCGGCACACCGCCACGTTGGCAAAGGGCTTGAACTCGAAATTCTTGCCGTTGGCAAAGAGTGCGCGCTGCACCACAGCCAGTAGTGCGCCGTTGGGCTGCCCGTAATACACTGGGCTTCCGAAGACAAAGCCGTCGGCCGTCTCGGCAGCCTGGCAGAGGCGGTTGCACACGTCGTCGTCAAACGCGCACCGGCCCTGTGCTGCCTTGCGGCAACCGCCACAGGCGATGCAGCCGCGCACGGGCTGGTTGCCCAGTTGCAGTATCTCCGTCTCGATGCCCTCCTGCTGCAGGGTGTGCGCCACCTCGCTCAGCGCGATGAATGTGTTGCCCTCCTTGATAGGGCTTCCGTTGACCAGTAATACTTTCATCTTCCTTATTCCTTTCTCTTTGTGCGGATGCCCGTGTCATGGGCCTCCGCTTGTTGTTGTCCTTATTCACCTGTGCGGGCTTCCGCATTCCCATTGGCCGCCCGTGTGGTCGGTCTTTTCCCTGGTGCGTCAGTTCCCTGGTGTCAGGTGGGTTGCCTGGCCGCCCCGTTTCATGCAGCGCGCTGCATGTGGCATTGCATGCCGCTGCGCAGGCCTGCGCATGCCGCTGCATCGGCTCTCGCGGCGGCATGCGTTTTTGGCGGCAGTGCACCACCATTCCCTGGGCATGGCGCAGGGGGAAGCCTGCCGGCCCAGTGGTGCAAAGTTAGTCAATTTTTGCACGCAAAGGGATGGCGCGCTGTGATACTTTTGGGGGATAGGTGGCCAGGGCGGTCTGGCTGGGCCCTTACTGGTCCTCGGTGGGGGAGTTGGGGGTGGTGGACGCTTCTTCGGACTTTCCCAGGAAGGCAATGGGGAACCGGCGCATGGCCACCAGGGTGGCCATCCAGCCCAATGGGGCGGTGAGCACGTCGATGAGGAAGAACAGGTGGTAGCCGCACAGCCTGGACAGCCAGCCACTCAGCGCGGCTGGAGGAATGAGGCAGGTGGCCACCAGGGGGATGTAGAGGAGGTTGACCGTGTTGCGGTAACGCTCGCCCGAGATGTACTGCACTGGCAGGCGGCAGGCAAACAGTCCCAGGCCGAAGCAGAACTGGGCCAGGAACGTACACACGCTGATGACCCACAGCGAGGCGGGAGGGCAAAGGGACATGTAGAGATAGACAAGGGGAGAGAGCCCCAGCACGATGGCCAAAGGCCAGAATGCACGCCGGAGCGGCATTCGCTGCAGGATCCAGCGTCCCAGGGTGAGCCCCAGGCAGAAGGCTATCACGCCCACGGTACCCTGGGCAAACCCTATCTCCTGGATGCTGCATCCCAGGCCTCCTCGCGTGCGCGTATCATATAAGAATAATACGCGCGTGAAGAACATCAGTCCCTGGGGCAGCATCAGTCCGAAGAGTGAGACCACGGGGGCCAGCCAGCCTGGCTGCTGGCGTATGCGGTCGATGATGTACATCTCGGCCTTCACCGAGCCCCCCACGCTGTGGCTCGTGCTGTGGTTGCCCACCTGGGGCGAGCCCAGCGCAACCTGGTGGTAGAGGGCGAAGAGGGCGAAGCAGCCAGCCAGGGTGTAGCATCCCACTGACCAGGCATGCAGCAGGTGGCGATAATAGACCTGCAGGCTGCCCACCACGATGATGAGCATGCCATAGGTGAGCACCTCGGACATCTGGGCGAAGAATATCTTGGGGATGGTGAACACACGCTGCAGGGGCGGCCTGAGCATGCGCTCGTAGTACATGCGCGCGGCCAGTTCGTGCCAGGAGCACAGCAGGCTGGTGAGCATCAGGGAGGCAAAGAGGGCCCCCTGGCCATAGGGGAAACTCAGGGCCACTAGCACGAGTGACACGAACAGCAGGGCCTCTATCCTGTGGATGGTGTGGCGGAAGTGCCCCCGACGGCGTATCCATGAGCGTACGAAGGACTTGAGTGTCCAGGGCAGGAAGAGCAGTGCCGAGTACAGCGTGGCCCTGGCCGGCGAGGCCCCGCACTGCAGGAACATGAGCAGAGCCACAAAGGTCACCATGGCCGAGGGTATCTCCTCGGCTATGAAGAGAGTGGGAACCCATGTCCATGGTGACCTTGTGCTCATGACTCAGTGTGTCGGATCAGTAACTGCGGGCTATCAGCACGCGTGCCACGGCAGGCTTGCCTGTCACCATGTCCACGCCGGGAGTCTGCTCCACACCGAAGGGCACGCAACGTATGGTGGCCTGGGTCTCCTCCTTGATGCGGGCCTCGGTCTCGGGCGTGCCGTCCCAGTGGCACAGGAAGAAGCCGCCGTCCTTCACGCGCTCCTTGAACTCCTCGTAGTTCTCGCACTCGTAGATGTGTGAGTCGCGGAACTTCCTTGCCTTCTCGAAGATATTCTTCTGGATGTCATCGAGCAACTGCTTCACGTGCTCCACGATGCCCTCCACGGGGATGTTCTCCTTCTCCAGCGTGTCACGTCGCATCACTTCCACCACGCCCTTCTCCAGGTCTCTCGCACCCAGCACGATGCGCACGGGCACTCCGCGCAGCTCGTAGTCGGCGAACTTGAAGCCGGGACGCTTGTTGTCGCTGTTGTCATACTTCACGCTCACGCCCAGTTTGCGCAGCCCCTCGCTTATCTCCTCGGCCTTACTGTCGAGAGCTTCGGTCTGCCCAGCCTTGCCGATGGGGATGATGACCACCTGTATGGGAGCCAGTGCGGGAGGCAGCACCAGGCCATTGTCATCAGAGTGGGTCATGATGAGCGCGCCCATCAGACGGGTGCTTACACCCCAACTGGTGGCCCAGGCATACTCGGGCTTGTTCTCCTTGTTGAGGAACTGCACGTCGAATGCCTTGCCGAAGTTCTGGCCCAGGAAGTGGCTGGTGCCGCTCTGCAGGGCCTTGCCGTCCTGCATCATGGCCTCGATGGTATAGGTATCGAGCGCGCCCGCGAACCTCTCTGTCTCGCTCTTCACGCCCTGCACCACAGGCACGGCCATGTACTGCTCGGCAAATGTGGCATACACCTTGAGCATCTGCTGCGCGCGCTGCTCGGCCTCCTCGCGGGTGGCGTGGGCCGTGTGGCCCTCCTGCCACAGGAACTCGCTGGTGCGCAGGAACAGGCGTGTGCGCATCTCCCAACGCATGACGTTGCACCACTGGTTGACCAGCAGGGGCAGGTCACGGTAGGAATGTATCCAGTTTCTGAACGTGTTCCAGATGATGGTCTCCGAGGTGGGACGTATGATGAGTTCCTCCTCCAACTTGGCGGCAGGGTCCACCACCACACCATCGTGCGTGTCGTTGGTCTTCAGGCGGTAGTGTGTCACCACCGCGCATTCCTTGGCAAAGCCCTCCACATGCTCGGCCTCCTTGGAGAGGAAACTCTTGGGAATGAGCAGGGGGAAGTAGGCGTTCTGAACGCCTGTGGCCTTGAACATGTCATCGAGCGTGCGCTGCATCTTCTCCCAGATGGCATAGCCATAGGGCTTGATGACCATGCATCCACGCACGTCAGACTGCTCGGCCAGGTCGGCCTTCACCACCAGTTCGTTGTACCACTTGCTATAGTCCTCGCTTCTCTTCGTGAGGAATTCCAGTTCTTTTGCCATTATAATGTCTGTGTTATGTTGTTCTTAAAAAGGTCGGGGCCCATAGGGACAAGGACTCAAAACGTCTGCAAATTTACTAAAAAAAGCCTAAAGGGCTGAGCAGAGCCGCAAAAAATGGCTATCTTTGCCCTGAATTAGAAACCTTAATGTTGAATAATCTTAATTGAAGAAAACGATGAAAGGTAAAAAGATTATGGTGGGAGCCCTGTGTATGGGCATGATTCTCACGGGATGTGGCTCTATGACCAACAAGGCAAAGGGCGGACTGATAGGTACAGCGGCAGGTGGTGCTGCTGGCACAGGACTGGGTGCTGCCATAGGCGCGCTGGTCAATGGCAAGAAGGGTGCCAAGATAGGCTCGGCCATCGGTGCCGGTGTGGGTGTTGCCGCAGGCGCAACCGCAGGTACTCTGATCGGTAAGAAGATGGACAAGGCTGCCGCTGCCGCTGCCGCCGTGGCTAATGCTGAGGTGGAGAAGACCACCGATGCCAACGGCCTGGACGCTGTGAAGGTGACCTTTGACAATGGCATCCTGTTCAATGTGGGCAAGTCCACCCTGCAGGCTGGAGCACAGAAGTCCCTCAGCCAGTTTGCCGCAAACGTGCTGAATGTATATACTGACTGTGACGTGGCCATCATGGGCTTCGCCAGCAGCGACGGCTCCGATGCCACCAACCTGAGCCTGAGCCAGGCGCGTGCCAACGCCGTGAAGTCCTATCTGACAGGCACCTGTGGCGTGAAGGGCAACCAGATCAAGAGCGCAGTGGGCTATGGCGAGGATCCCCAGTACCTGGTGTATGACGCCAATGGCAAGGAGGACAGGAATGCCAGCCGCCGTGTGGAGGTGTACCTGTATGCCAGCGAGGCCATGATCAAGGCTGCCAACGCAGGTTCCCTGCAGTAAGTTTCGGATGAGCGTACTCAAGCGAATACAACAAATTGTGCGATGGATTGTGCTCCTGTTCTTCGGGAGCACAATCCTTGCTGTTTTGGCATACAAGTGGATTCCCGTGTATGTCACCCCACTCATGATTATCCGCTGCGTGCAGCAGGTCGGGCGTGGGGAGCGCATCAGACTCAAGCACCACTGGGTGCCCCTGGACTCCATGTCCATCTATATGCCTGTGGCCGTGATGGCCAGCGAGGACCAGCGTTTCCTGGAGCACAGGGGATTTGACTTCAAGGAGATACGCAATGCCGTGGAGGAGAGGGTGAGTGGCAAGCGTCACCGGGGCGGCAGTACCATCAGCCAGCAGACGGCCAAGAACGTCTTCCTATGGCCCCGCAGCTCATGGGTGCGCAAGGGATTTGAGGCCTACTTCACCGTGCTCATCGAACTCGTATGGGGCAAGGAGCGCATCATGGAGGTTTACCTCAACTCCATTGAGATGGGTGACGGCATCTATGGAGCCGAGGCCGTGGCCCAGCAACACTTCTCACGACCGGCCTCGGAACTGACCCGGGCCAACTGTGCACTCATAGCCGCCACATTGCCCAACCCGCTAAAGTTCAGCAGCAAGTCCCCCTCGCCCTACATGCTGCGCAGGCAGACCGCAATCATGAGGGAAATGAGGCATGTGGATGTCTTTCCTCAAAAAGAATGAGCAGAAATATCACTTTTTGTCATCTGTAGTTTGCAATTAGCCCAAAAACGAGTACCTTTGCACATGTAAAATAATCCTTTTTGGGTATGCTTGAAACCTTCTTTCGCACACATCAGTTCCTGGTGGAGCACACCGATGCACCGGTGCGCCGTGCCCTGATGAATGAGGTCGATTGGAAAAAACGCTTGATTGGCATTAAGGGAAGCCGTGGAGTGGGCAAGACCACTTTCCTGTTACAGTATGCAAAGGAGAACTTCGGGTCAAGAAACCGCAAGTGCCTTTATGTCAACATGAACAACTTCTTCTTCCAGGGCCACACACTCTTCCAGTTCGCATCCGAGTTCGTCCACGAGGGAGGTCAAGTACTGCTTATCGACCAGGTGTTCAAGCACCCCAACTGGAGCCACGAGTTACGCCTGGTGCATGACAAGTTGCCCCAACTGAAGGTGGTCTTCACGGGCAGCAGCGTGATGAGGCTCAAGGAGGAGAATGTGGAACTGAACGGCCTGGTGAGCAGTTACAACCTGAGGGGCTTCTCGTTCCGGGAATATCTCAACCTTGTTACGGACAATGATTTCCGCTCCTATAACATGAGGGAGATAGAGAACAGGCATGAGCACATCGTGCGGAAGATAACCGAGAAGGTCAATCCCCTGGAGTACTTCCAGAGTTACCTGCACCATGGGTATTATCCCTTCTTCCTGGAAAACACCTACTTCAGCGAGAACCTCCTCAAGACCATCAACATGATGATAGAGGTCGATATACTCTTCCTCAAGCAGATTGACCTGAAGTATCTGGGCAAGATCAAGCAACTGTACTACCTGCTCGCTACGGGCGGCCCTGGCGTGCCCAACGTGAGCCAGCTTGCCGCTGACATGCACACCAGTCGGGCTACGGTGGTCAACTATATGAAGTACCTGACCGACGCGCGCATGCTGAACATGATGTACAGGCACGGAGACGCTTATCCCAAGAAGCCTGCCGGCATCATGCTGCATAACACCAATCTGCTCTATGCCATGGCCTACGAGGGACTTGACAGGCAGACGCTGATGGACACCTTCTTCCAGAACGCCCTGTGGGGCAGGCACAAGGTCAACCTGGGCGACCGCAGTTGCACGTTCATCGTTGATGACACGCGCAAGTTCCGCATCTGCCTTGAGGCTCCCTGTCGCAAGATGCCCGAGGTGACCTATGCTGTGGCTGACCCCCAGGCCGACCCCAGCAGGGACATCCCCCTGTGGCTCTATGGCTTCCTGTATTAAGGGCAGGCCGGGATGAGCGGGCCGGTGATGAGGATTACTGAATGAAAAGACGTTTTATATAAAACATAATCAAAATGGCAAAAGAAAAGAAATTTGTGACATGGGACGGCAATACCTGTGCAGGACATGTGGCTTACATGTTCAGCGAGGTGGCCGCCATCTATCCCATCACTCCATCGTCTCCCATGGCGGAGCATGTGGATGAGTGGGCTGCCCAGGGGCGCAAGAACCTCTTCGGCGACACAGTGCTGGTGCAGGAGATGCAGTCAGAGGCTGGTGCGGCTGGTGCTGTGCACGGCTCTCTGCAGGCAGGTGCACTCACCTCTACATTCACAGCCAGCCAGGGCTTGCTGCTGATGATACCCAATATGTACAAGATTGCCGGTGAGTTGCTTCCCAGCGTCTTCCATGTGTCGGCCCGTACAGTGGCCACTCACTCACTGTGTATCTTCGGTGACCACAGCGATGTGATGGCCTGCCGCCAGACTGGCTTCGCCATGCTGTGCGAGGGTTCCGTGCAGGAGGTGATGGACCTGAGCGCAGTCGCTCACCTGGCTGCCATCGAGGGCCGTGTCCCCTTCATCAACTTCTTTGATGGCTTCCGCACCTCACATGAGTACCAGAAGGTGGAACTGCTGGAGGAGGATGACGTGCGTGACCTCGTGGACCAGAAGGCCGTGAGCGAGTTCCGTGCGCGTGCCCTCTCACCCGAGCATCCCCAGGCCAAGGGTATGGCCGAGAACCCCGAGACCTTCTTCGCACACCGAGAGTCCTGCAACCGCTATTATGATGCCATCCCCGCTATTGTGGAGAAGTACATGGCTGCCATCAGCGAGCGCACAGGCCGCAAGTATGAGCTCTTCTCATATTATGGTGCCGAGGATGCCGAGGATGTCATCATCCTGATGGGTTCTGCCACCGAGGCTGCACGTGAGGCTATTGACTATGCCAATGCCAATGGCAAGAAGTATGGTATGGTGAGCGTTCACCTGTATCGTCCCTTCTCGGTGAAGCACCTTCTGAAGGCTGTGCCCCAGAGCTGCAAGCGTATCGCAGTGCTCGACCGTACCAAGGAGCCCGGCAGCAATGGCGAGCCTCTGTTGCTGGATGTCAAGGACGCATTCTATGGCGTGCAGAACGCTCCCCTCATCGTGGGTGGCCGTTACGGACTGGGCTCAGCCGACGTTACTCCCGCCATGATACTGGGTGTGTATGAGAACCTGGAACTGCCCCAGCCCAAGGATCACTTCACCATCGGCATCGTCGATGACCTCACCTTCACCTCTCTGCCCCAGAAGGAGGAGATGGCACTGGGTGGCAAGGGCGTGTTCGAGGCCAAGTTCTTCGGCCTGGGTGCCGATGGTACTGTGGGCGCCAACAAGAACTCTGTGAAGATTATCGGTGACAACACCGACAAGTACTGCCAGGCATACTTCTCTTATGACTCAAAGAAGAGTGGTGGCTTCACCTGCTCACATCTGCGCTTCGGTGACACTCCCATCCGTTCTACCTACCAGATCAAGACCCCGAACTTCGTGGCATGCCATGTGCAGGCTTACTTGCACATGTATGATGTGACACGTGGTCTGCAGCAGAACGGCCTGTTCCTGCTCAACACCATCTTCGAGGGTGAGGAACTGGTGAACTTCATCCCCAACAATGTGAAGCGTTACTTCGCCGAGAAGAACATCACCGTATATTACATCAACGCTACCAAGATAGCACAGGAGATAGGACTGGGCAATCGCACCAACACCATCCTGCAGTCGGCATTCTTCCGCATCACCGAGGTCATCCCCGTTGACCTGGCAGTGGAGCAGATGAAGAAGGCCATCGTGAAGTCTTACGGCAAGAAGGGCGAGGACGTGGTCAACATGAACTACGCTGCCGTGGACCGTGGTGGCGAGTACAAGCAGTTGGCTGTGGATCCCGCTTGGGCCAACCTGCCCGAAGACGAGAAGGTGACTTACGACGAGCCTGAGTACATCACCAAACTGGTGCGTCCCATCAATGCACAGTTGGGTGCTGACCTGCCTGTGTCTGCCTACAAGGGCATCGAGGATGGAGCATGGGAGCAGGGAACAGCCGCTTACGAGAAGCGTGGCGTGGCTGGATTCGTGCCCGTGTGGAATCCCAACAACTGTATCCAGTGTAACAAGTGTGCCTTCGTTTGTCCCCACTCTTGCATCCGTCCCATCGTGATGAATGACGAGGAGGTGGCAGGGTTCCAGGGCAAGACCATCGACATGAAGGCTCCCGCTGCCATGAAGGGCATGCACTTCGTCATTCAGGTGAGCGTGAAGGACTGCCTGGGCTGCGGTAACTGTGCCGATGTTTGTCCCGGCAATCCCAAACTGGGTGGCCCTGCCCTGAAGATGGTGGCGTACGATGACTCATCAGAGGCTACCGCACAGGAGGCTGCCAACTGGGAGTACTGTGTCAAGAACGTGACCAGCAAGCAGGACTTGGTGGACATCAAGCAGAGCCCCAAGAACAGCCAGTTTGCCACACCTCTGTTCGAGTTCAGTGGCGCATGCTCTGGCTGCGGCGAGACTCCCTATGTGAAGCTCATCGCACAACTCTTCGGTGACCGCGAGATGGTGGCCAATGCCACCGGTTGCTCCAGCATCTATTCTGGCTCAATCCCCAGCACTCCCTACACCAAGAATGCCAAGGGACAGGGCCCCGCATGGAGCAACTCCCTGTTTGAGGACTTTTGTGAGTATGGCCTGGGCATGGTGCTCGCCACCAAGAAGATGAAGAAGCGCATCACCATGCTCCTGCAGGAGATTATCGCTGGCGACAAGGCAAGTGCAGAGTACAAGGCTGCAGCCCAGAACTGGATAGAGCAGCAGAACGATGCCGAGGGCTCTAAGGCAGCAGCCGCAGCCCTGAAGCCCTTCATTGCCGAGGGTGCAGCCGCAGGTTGTCCTGTGTGCGCCCAGCTGAAGGAACTTGACCACTATCTGGTGAAGCGCAGTCAGTGGATTATCGGTGGTGACGGTGCTTCTTACGATATCGGTTACGGTGGTCTCGACCACGTCATTGGC
>CAVKOT010000029.1:6217-20019 GCA_963658045.1 Opitutia bacterium UBA4654 | reverse complement strand
CTGCTCTATCATCCACTGCAGGGGGTCCCAATAGGGGTTGGGAGGCAGCCCCTGCTGGCCGGTGAGGTAACGGCTCCAGGGCTCCAGTTCACTGGGATAGAGGGCGTCACCCTCACAGCGCACCTGGAAGAAGATGGCGTTGATACCGTCACGCTGCAGGTCGTCAAGCTGGCTGGTGAGCACCTGTTGCATGCGCTCACGACCCATTCCCTGAAACTGCCCGTTCACACTCTGAATCCAGGCACCGCGGAATTCCCGCTTGGGGTTTCCCGCCAAGGCCACCGCCGCTACCAGCAGAAGCCACACGAATATGTACTTTCTCATAATAGGCACAAAGGTACAAATAATTCACGACACGCCGATGCGTGGCACATGCTTACTTTGGCAGAAACGCCACATGAGGCGGATAAAGCAAATTGTAAGCGCGATGGCTTGGTCATCTATCAATTTTGCAGTAATTTTGCAATTCCGCTTAACCACACGCATGTCAGGCATGCCCCAAGTGCAGAAAGTGGAAGAATAACGCAACAGGAAAGAATCATATAAGCATCAGGATATGAAACACACGCTCAGAAGTGCCGTTTGCACCCAGGGAAGGCGCATGGCAGGTGCCCGCGCCCTGTGGGTCGCCAACGGAATGAAACGCCAGCAGTTTGGCAAGCCCATCATCGCTATCGTCAACTCCTTCACGCAGTTTGTGCCAGGCCACACCCACCTGCACGAGGCTGGACAGATAGTCAAGCAGGAGATAGAGAGGCTGGGATGCTATGCGGCGGAGTTCAACACAATAGCCATCGATGACGGCATCGCCATGGGACATGACGGCATGCTCTACAGCCTGCCCAGCCGTGACATCATCGCTGACAGCGTGGAGTATATGGTAAACGCGCACAAGGCCGATGCCATGATATGCATCTCCAACTGTGACAAGATCACGCCGGGAATGCTGATGGCGGCCATGAGGCTCAACATCCCTGCCGTGTTTGTGAGCGGGGGACCCATGGAGGCCGGGCAGTACAAGGGCGAGAACCTGGACCTGATAACAGCCATGATCAAGGGTGCCGACCCCACCGTGAGCGACAAGGAGCTGGCCGAGGTGGAGGACCGTGCCTGTCCGGGATGCGGCTGCTGCAGCGGCATGTTCACCGCCAACTCGATGAACAACCTCACCGAGGCCATCGGCCTCTCACTGCCTGGCAACGGCTCCATCCTGGCCACACACACCAACCGCGTGCGGCTGATGCAGGATGCGGCGCGCCTGATAGTAAAGAACGCGCTGGCCTACTATGAGGAGGGGGACGAGAGTGTGCTGCCCCGCGCCATAGCCACCAGGCAGGCTTTCCTCAACGCCATGACCCTGGACATAGCCATGGGAGCCAGCACCAACACCGTGCTGCACCTGCTGGCAGTGGCCCAGGAGGGAGGCGTCGATTTCACGATGAAGGACATCGACTCGCTGAGCCGCCGCACACCCTTCCTGTGCAAACTCTCTCCCAACTCACAGAAGTACTCCATCCAGGAGTACAACCGTGCGGGCGGGACACTGAACCTGCTGGGCGAACTGGCCAAGGGGGGCCTGCTGGACACGAGCGTGAAGCGCGTGGATGGTGCCACACTGGCCGAGGACATCGAGCGCTACAGCGTGCTCAAGCCTGAGGTGGACGCCGAGGCCTGGCGCATCTACACCAGTGCCCCGGGCGGCAAGTTCTGCAACCAGCTGGGTGCACAGAGCAACACCTACCCCACCCTGGACACTGACCGCGAGAAGGGATGCATACGTGACATCGAGCATGCCTACACCAAGGACGGCGGCATGGCCATCCTCTTCGGCAACATCGCCCAGGACGGATGCGTGGTGAAGACGGCGGGCGTGGATGAGAGCATCTGGCACTTCGAGGGCCCGGCCGTGGTGTTCGACTCACAGGAGGACGCCTGCGAGGGCATCCTGGGAGGCAAGGTGAAGAAGGGTGACGTGGTGGTCATCACACACGAGGGGCCCAAGGGCGGACCCGGAATGCAGGAGATGCTCTACCCCACCAGCTACATCAAGAGCATGCACATGGGCAAGGAGTGCGCGCTGATAACGGACGGACGCTTCAGCGGCGGCACCAGCGGACTGAGCATAGGACACATCTCGCCCGAGGCAGCCAGCGGCGGCAACATCGGCAAGATTGTGGATGGAGACATCATCGAGATAGACATCCCCTCACGCAGTATCAACGTGCGGCTGAGCGACGAGGAACTGGCAGCGCGTGAGCAGCGTCCCATGACACGCAAGCGCGAGGTGAGCCGCGCGCTGAGGGCTTACGCCCAGAGCGTGTCAAGTGCCGACAAGGGGGGAGTGAGGATTATCGACTGAGGCCCCAAGGGAATTGATAATTTTGAATTAAGGACCAAGAGCCGGGGACTGGCCAGGCCTGGGCAACCATTTCTTCCTCTCCCACTGGGGAGGTGGAGGGGCCACCAGCCAGACATGGAGTTCCCTGACGAACCATATATATAATATGAATAAGGATAAGATACAGGCCAACGGTAGTCATCCTGCCCCTGCCACTTCCAGAGGAACAGAGCGCATATCGGGTGCCGAGGCCATGATGCGCTCGCTGGAACACGAGGGAGTAGATGTGCTGTTTGGCTATCCTGGCGGTGCCATCATGCCCACCTATGACGCGCTCTATGACCACAAGAAGACCCTGCACCACATCCTGGTGCGGCATGAGCAGGGTGCCGTGCATGCGGCACAGGGCTATGCCCGCGTGTCGGGCAAGGTGGGATGTGCCATCGTGACCAGCGGTCCGGGGGCCATGAACACCATCACGGGAGTGGCCGACGCCATGATGGACTCCACACCCATGGTGGTCATCTGCGGACAGGTGGGCGCTGCCATGCTGGGAACTGACGCATTCCAGGAGGTGGATGTCATAGGCGTGACACAGCCCATAACGAAATGGGCGTTCCAGATAAGGAGGGCTGAGGACATCGCATGGGCTGTGAGCCGTGCCTTCTACATAGCACGCAGCGGACGGCCAGGACCGGTGGTGCTGGACTTTGCCAAGAATGCACAGACGGGCATGGTGGACTATGAGCCCGCGCATGTCGATTTCATACGCTCCTACAAGCCCGTACACATTCCCTCGGAGGAGACCATCCGTGAGGCGGCCAGGCTCATCAACAACAGCGTGAAGCCACTGGCACTGGTGGGCCAGGGCGTGGAACTGGGCGAGGCCAGGGAGGAACTGAGGGTCTTCCTTGAGAAGGCGCAGATTCCCGCAGGATGCACCCTGCTGGGACTGAGCGCGCTGCCCACTGACCATCCTCTGAACATGGGCATGCTGGGTATGCACGGCAACCTGGGGCCCAACGTGATGACCAACCAGTGTGACCTGCTCATCGCCATCGGCATGCGCTTTGACGACCGCGTGACTGGCAAGCTGGACACCTATGCCAAGCAGGCGCATGTCATACACTTCGACATTGACCCAAGCGAGATAAGCAAGAATGTAAAGGCCGACGTGGCTGTCGTGGGCAACTGCAAGGACACCCTGCAGAGGGTGACGGAACTGCTGGAGCCTGCCCGTCACCAGGCATGGGTGGATGGCTTCAAGCCCTATGAGGACAAGGAGGACTACAAGGTGATAGAGCCTGCTATACATCCCACCGAGGGCCCGCTGCTGATGGGCGAGGTAGTGAGAGCCGTGAGCGAGGCCACTGGACACAAGGCCGTGCTGGTGACGGACGTGGGCCAGAACCAGATGTTTGCCTGCCGCTACTTCCAGTTCAGCGAAGCCAGGAGCGTGGTGACAAGCGGAGGCTGCGGCACCATGGGCTTCGGCCTGCCCGCCGCCATAGGCGCTACCTTCGGCGCGCCAGAACGCACCGTGTGCATGTTCTGCGGTGATGGTGGCCTGCAGATGACCATCCAGGAACTGGGCACCATCATGGAGCAGAAGTCACCGGTCAAGATTATCCTGCTCAACAACAACTTCCTGGGCAACGTGCGCCAGTGGCAATACATGTTCTTCCAGAAGCGGTACTCCTTCACGCCCATGCTGAACCCCGACTATGAGCAGATAGCCACAGCCTACGGCATACCCTCACGCACGGTCATCGAAAGGGCCGACCTCGGGGACGCGATACGGGAAATGCTTGAGACCGATGGCCCATTCCTGCTGCAATGCGCCATCAAGGAGGAGGACAACGTGCTGCCCATGACACCTCCGGGAGCAAGCGTGGACGAGATGATGCTGGACATCAAGTAATATGGGATGACGAACTGCAAGAAGAAAGAGATGGAGACAAACAAGAACATAGGAGCGGCTGAGTGCGGGGACTGCAACACTTGCGGCAAATGCGGAAGTGCGGAATGCCCCGACGGGATGACGCTATACACAATGATTATCTACAGCGAGAACTTCGCTGGCATCCTCAACCAGATAACCGCCGTATTCACTCGCCGACAGGTGAACATCGAGAGCCTCAACGTGTGCGCAAGCAGTACGCCGGGCGTGCATAAATATACCATCACCTGTTATTGCACCGAGGAGATGGCCATCATGCTCACCAAACAAATTGAGAAGAAGATAGACGTGCTGCAGGCCAACTACTTCACGGACGATGAACTGTTCATCCTGGAGGCCTGCCTGCTGAAGCTCAGCACGCCACAGGTGCTGGAGAACGCCACCGTGGGACAGATCATCCGGCAGCACGGGGCACGCATCGTGGAGGTGAACCCCACCTACACCATCGTGGAGAAGAAGGGGGACACCGAGGAGATACTGCGACTGTACCGCAGGCTCAATGACCTGGACGTGGTGCTGCAGTTTGTACGCTCAGGACGCATAGCGGTCACCAAGGGACTGGTGGAGACACTGGACCGCTACCTGGAGGAAAGGGAGAGGGAGCAATGAGCGGGACTGTGCTGGCCAAAGCGGACACCTATGACGTGCTGGTGGAACCATTCCATGTAGATTTCACCGGCCATATCTTCCTGGGCGTACTGGGCAACCACCTGCTGAATGCCGCAGGAAAGCACTCGCAGAAGAGGGGCTGGGGCATAGGCGCACTCAATGAGACGCAACACACATGGGTGCTGTCACGCCTCTGCATCGAGATGAGCGAGATGCCACGGCAGTATGAGACCATACGCATAAAGACATGGGTGGAGGGGGTGATGAAACTCTTCACAAGCCGCAACTTCGCCATCCTGCACCCCGATGGCACCCCATACGGCTATGCACGCAGCATCTGGGCCATGATAGACGTGCACACACGCAAGCCATGTGACCTGCTGACACTCTATGATGGGGACATCCTGAACTATGTGGTGGCAGACGAGGAGAACGTGTGTCCCATAGCGGGACACGGACGCTTCCGCTTCAAGGAGCCCCGGCTGGTGCGTACTATCGACACCTATTACAGCGACACGGACATCAACGGCCACATCAACAGCATCAAGTACATAGAGCACATCCTGGACCTCATACCCAAGGAACGCTTCGCCAGACAACAGCCCCGCAGGCTGGAGATTGCCTACAAGGCCGAGGCATACATGGGCGACAGGCTATCCTTCTATGTGCAAGAGGGTAACAACGAAGATGAGATGGAAATAGAAGTGCGAAAGAATGAAAGCGAAGTCGCTTGCCAAGCAAAAATCTGTTTCTAATCACCCGTGTTTGGATTATAATTCGTAACTTTGCACCCGATATCAAGAAGGGCGCACGAGCACGGTGCGCAGGCAGGAGAAAAGTGCAAGCGTAAGGCAAGAATAATAAGGAATAAAGAACATACATTAAGCTAAAGTATTTGGAACAATGGCAAAGATGAATTTTGGTGGCGTTATCGAAGAGGTAATGACACGAGAGGAGTTTCCCCTGGAGAAGGCACGCGAGGTGCTCAAGAACGAGACCATCGCAGTTTTGGGCTATGGAATACAGGGCCCTGGCCAGGCTTGCAACCTGCGTGACAACGGCTTCAACGTGATTGTGGGCCAGCGCAAGGGCAAGACTTATGACAAGGCCGTGGCCGACGGATGGGTGCCCGGCAAGACTCTGTTCTCGCTGGAAGAGGCTGCCCAGAAGGGTACCATCATCTGCATGCTGCTCTCTGACGCTGGCCAGATTCAGGTATGGCCCACCATCAAGCCTTACCTCACAGCAGGCAAGACCCTCTACTTCTCTCACGGCTTCGCCATCAACTGGAACGACCGCACGGGTGTGGTTCCTCCCAAGGACGTTGACGTGATCATGGTTGCGCCCAAGGGCTCAGGCACATCACTGCGCACCATGTTTATGGAAGGCCGTGGTCTGAACTGCTCATACGCCATCTACCAGGATGCCTCTGGCCATGCCGAGGAGAAGACACTGGCCTTCGGCATCGGCATCGGTGCAGGCTATCTGTTCAAGACCACCTTCCAGCGCGAGGCAACAAGTGACCTGACTGGCGAGCGCGGCTCACTGATGGGTGCCATCCAGGGACTGCTGCTGGCCCAGTATGAGGTGCTTCGCGAGAATGGGCACACTCCCTCTGAGGCATTCAACGAGACTGTTGAGGAGCTGACACAGAGCCTTGGCCCCCTGTTCGGCGCAAAGGGTATGGACTGGATGTACGCCAACTGCTCTACCACAGCACAGCGTGGCGCACTGGACTGGGCTCCCCGCTTCCACGATGCCATCAAGCCTGTGATGGAGTGGCTGTACTACTCTGTGAAGACTGGCAACGAGGCACAGATCTCTATCGACAGCAACTCTAAGCCCGACTATCGCGAGAAACTGAACGCCGAGTTGAAGGCTATGCGTGACAGCGAGATGTGGCAGGCTGGCGTGACCGTGCGCAAGCTCCGCCCCGAGAACGACTAATAATGCCCCCGAGGCATACTCACCCAAGAGGGGAAGGAACGCGCTTCATGTTCCCTCCCCTCTCTTCTTTTTAACGATTTTATGGTTATACGGTTTTACGGTTGTGCGGTTGTGTGGCAATGTGCTCGCACGACCATTCGGCATGCCTTGATTATGTTTGCGGCATCCTTGCTGGCACTCACTGCACGAGGCCAGGTGAGGGACTACGGACTGGTCAACGTGTCGGTGTGCAACACACGCTCAGATGCCGACTACAATGCAGGCCAGGAGTCACAGGCTCTGCTGGGCATGCCTGTGGAAATCCTGGGGCACAAGAACGAGTGGACGCAGATAAGGACTCCCGAAGGGTATGAGCACTGGACACTCTCGTCAACCTTGAAAAGGCTGAGCCGCGAGGAACTCTCGGCATGGAACCAGTCAGAGCAGGCCGTCATCACGGCTCTCACCACCTGGATTTATGACCGCCCCTCACATCAGGCCCAGCATGTGAGCGACGCGGTAGGAGGCGACAGGCTCAGGCTCATTGGCAAGCGGAAAGGTTTCCTGCAGGTGGAGTACCCTGACGGCAGAAGGGGGTACGTAAGCAAACGGGATGCCATGAGGCTGAGCGAATGGCGCGCCAAGACCACAAGGGACGCGCGGGACATCCTGCTCACGGCCCACACGCTGATGGGCGTTCCCTACATGTGGGGCGGAACCTCACCCAAGGGAGTGGATTGCAGCGGGTTCGTGCGCACAGTCCTCTACCTGCACGACATCATCATCCCGCGCAATGCCTCACAGCAGGCACTCACAGGCGAGCATATCGACATAGCCCCCGACTTCTCCAACCTCCAGCCTGGCGACCTGCTGTTCTTCGGCTCCAGGAATGCCGACGGCACTCCAAAGCGCGTGGTACATGTGGGCTTCAGCCTGGGCGGCAAAGGATTTATCCACTCACTGGGCTGCGTACACACAGGCAGTTTCGACCCTGCTGAGAGCAACTATGACGAATATGAACTGCGCCGCCTGCTGTTTGCCGTGCGCATCCTGCCCTACGTCAACAAAGACCCCAACATACAAACAACCGACCGAATAGCACTCTATAAATAGCATGACCACACGACGAACCTTTCTCCGCAACAGTGCACTTGCCACAGCAGCACTTGCCACCAACCCCATCCCCCTGTTCGCGGCCAACCGCAAGGTGAAGGCCCGCAGGAGACTCGAACTGTCCTTTGAGCCCTATGAACTGAGGCTGCGACACGTCTTCACCGTGGCCTCTTATTCCCGAAGCACGACTCCCGACATACAGGTACGCATCGACTATGACGGCTACACCGGCTATGGCGAGGCAAGCATGCCGCCCTACCTGGCAGCCGAACTGGGCACGACCGACAGCGTGATGCAGTTCCTGGAGCGGGCCGCCCAGGTGCTGGCCCAGTTTGACGATCCATTCAGTATGGACGACATCCTCACAGCCATCGACCAGATGGACGAGGGCAACGCGGCTGGCAAGGCTGCCATCGACATTGCCCTGCATGACCTGACAGGCCGCATGATGGAACAGCCCTGGTACCGCATCTGGGGGCTCACCCCCGAGAAGGCCCCCTCCACCACCTTCACCATCGGCATCGACACGCCCGAGGTGGTAAGGCAGAAGACCAGGGAATGTGCCGACAAGTTCAACATCCTGAAGGTGAAACTGGGCAGGGACAATGACAAGGAGATGATAGAGACCATACGCTCCGTCACCCAGTTGCCCATCGCCGTGGATGCCAACCAGGGATGGAAGGACAGGCAGCAGGCCCTGGACATGATACTCTGGCTGCACGAGCAGGGCGTGGTGATGGTGGAGCAACCCATGCCCAAGACACAACTGGATGACCTGGCCTGGGTGAGCCAGCAGTCACCATTGCCCATATTTGCCGACGAGAGCATACAGAGGCTGAAGGACATACGCGGCATCATGGGCGCGTTTACCGGGATAAACATCAAACTGATGAAATGCACAGGCATGCGCGAGGCATGGAAGATGGTGGGCACTGCCCGCGCACTGGGCATGAAGGTGATGGTGGGCTGCATGACAGAGACCTCGTGCGGCATATCGGCAGCGGCACAGCTCTCCCCCGCTGTGGATTTTGCCGACCTGGACGGCAACCTGCTCATTGCCAACGACCGCTTCCGTGGCGTACAAGTAAAGAAAGGAAAACTGAGGCTCCCCACCACCCCGGGCATTGGAGTGGAACTCCTGTAAGCCCTCCCCCCGGGGAAATGCTGGCACACACGCACTTTAGGCACACAGCCATCGGATGTGCCAGCCAACAATCATACACTCAACGTAAAAACAGACAAATACATGACAAACAAATCCATTTACGCAAAAGCCGCCCTGCTGCTTATTGGCCTGCTGGGCACCACACTGGCCACGGCCCAGAAATATAGTTGGGACGCTGACCTGCACCACCGCCTGCAGTGCGACTTCACGCAGAGCCGCGAGCAGGTGGTCGATTACATCAGCCGCTACATCCCTGCCGTCACCGACGAGAAGATGGCACGGTGGGAAGCCTCGGGCGCACTGGAGTGCATGGAGCTTGACGGGAGGAAGATGTACTTCCACGCCGCAGGCCGCAACCTGTTCCGCATCGACCCCAAATGCAGGAAGATATGGAGGGAGGCACATCCTGGCGAGGGCTACTCCAATGTGGAACTGGCCGACATGAAAAACCTGCCGCAAATCCTGCGCGACGCGCCACACACCATCTACCACACCGCCCAGGCCAGGCACATGCGCGTGACCTACACGCTCACGGTGGCCGCCGATGCCGTTCCCGACGGCGAGAAGGTGCGCTGCTGGCTGCCCTTCCCGCACAGGAAAATTGGAAGGCAGACAGACATCGAACTGCTCTCCACCTCGCCTGCCAAATATGAGATGTCGGCCCCAGGCTTCGCCCACAGCACCATCTACATGGAGCAGAAGGTCGTGGCGGGCAAGCCCACCGTGTTCACCGAGACCTTTGAGTATGTGAGCCGTGGCCAGAAGTTCAGCCTCGACTCCATCCAGCCCTACGACACCAAGTCGGCCATGTACAAGCACTACACTGCCGAGCGTCTGCCCCACATCGCCTTCACGCCCGAACTGCGTGCCCTGGCCGACAGCCTCACGCAGGACATCGACAGCCCTGTGGAGCGCGCACGCATCATCTTCACCTATATCAACGACCATTTCCCCTGGGCCTCGGCACGCGAGTACTCCACCATCCCCTGCATACCGATGTATGTGCTGCAGAACCGCCATGGCGACTGCGGACAGGTGAGCCTGCTCTTCATCACCCTGTGCCGACTGGCTGGCATACCCGCCCACTTCCAGAGCGGATTTATGATGCATCCCGGAGCCGCCAACCTGCACGACTGGGCAGAGATTTACTTCGAGGGCATCGGATGGGTGCCCGTTGACCAGTCCTTCGGCATTCCCGAATATGCCCACAACGATGCCGAGCGATACTTCTTCCTGGGGGGCATAGACTCCTGGCGCATGGTAGTCAACACCGACTATGGCATGCCGCTCATGCCCAAGAAGAAGTACCCGCGCAGCGAGACCGTCGATTTCCAGCGGGGCGAGGTGGAATGGCGAGGTGGAAACCTCTATTTCGACCAGTGGAGCTACGACTGGGACATCGAGTATCTGGACTGACTCCACAAACGCAGTATAACTGACTTTGCCAACGCAGTATATCTTACCTTGCCCACGCAGTATATCTTCCCCTGCCCGCGCAGTATAACTTACTTTCTGCAGAACATGACTCACAACGACTCACAAGGACACGCGCCACTCCATTGGCACACGGCACTGCTGCTGGCCTGCATGCTGTGCGGCAGCCTCATGACAGAGGCCAACCCTTCCTCGCCCACCCCACCGTCACCAGCGCCCATCGCTACCGACACCGCCCACATCTGCCCCCACCCCTATGCTGACGGCAGCGAGACATTTGAGGGTTGGGGCGTGTCACTCTGCTGGTGGGCCAACATGTGCGGAGCCTGGAGCGAGGAGCGCATCGACAGCCTGGTGGACTGGCTGGTAAGCCCACAGGGACTCAACTTCCGCATCTTCCGCTACAACATCGGAGGGGGCGATGACCCACTCAACCACCACTGCACTCCCCACCACATGGGCAAGGGCAAGGGACTGAGGGCCGAGATGGAGGGCTTCAAGGACTCCACCAATGACCGCTGGCACTGGGAGCGCGATGCTGCCCAAAGGAAAATCATGCTCAAGATAAGGGAGAGGCGGCCAGATGCCATCTTTGAGTCCTTCAGCAACTCCGCGCCCTATTACATGACCCAGAGCGGATGCTGTGGTGGGCACCAGGATGCCTGGAAGGACAACCTGCGCCCCGAGTGCTACGAGGAATTTGCACACTACCTGGTGGATGTCTGCAAGCACTACAAGGAGCAGTACGGCATTGAGTTCAAGACGCTTGACCCCTTCAACGAGCCCAACACAAACTACTGGTATGCCGGGGGAAGCCAGGAGGGGTGCCACTTCGACTTCGCCTCGCAGATAGCCTTCGTGCGTGTGCTGCACCCCATCCTGCAGTCCTCGGGGCTCAGAACTGTCATCTCCGCCTCGGACGAGACGAGTGTCCTGACCTCGGTCAAGGGGTTCCGTGCCTATGACGAGGCGGGCATCCTGCCACTCATCGGACAGTGGAACACGCACACCTACGAGGCCAATGACGAGGCGCGTGCCCAACTCTATGCCCTGTGCAGGGAGAGGGGGATGCACCTGTGGATGAGCGAGGTGGGCGCGAGCGGACAGGGCCTCGACGGCAACCTGGCCCTGGCCGAGAAACTCATCCATGACATGCGGCTGCTGCGCCCCTCTGCCTGGCTCGACTGGCAGTACATGGAGGACAGCAACGACCAGTGGTGCCTGGTGCAGGGGGACTTCTATGGCGGCACACAGGAGTTCCACAGGGTGAAGAACTACTATGTGCGCCAGCACTTCAGCCGTTTCCTGCGCGAGGGCAGCCAGTTTGTGGAGAGCGGTGACGAGCACACCCTGGCCGCCGTGAGCCCCCAGGGCAAGCAACTGGTGATTGTCAGCGTGAACCGTGGCGAGCGTGACAAGGTGTTGCGCGTAGAAATGAGCCAGACAGGCCAGCGCACCAAGGGAAGGATAAAGGCATACCGCACCTCCAGCCACGAGGACCTGGCCGAACTGCCCAAGGATGCGGTAAAGACCGGCAAAGACAAGTGTCTGCTGCTCACCATCCCCTCGGGCAGCGTGGTCACACTGGTGGTACCGCTGCGCAAGGTCTCCCTCTGAGAAGCCCAAACCTAAACATTGAAACACACGGAACACACGGACTTCTTTCTCATCCGTTTGCTCACCTGTTGAGTCCGCGTGTTCCGCGTGTTTCAATGTCCTTTTCCTAGAAGGCTACCCCCATACGGCTTGCCCCTGCCGCTTCCATCATAATGAAGGGGTATCAAAATCCAGCAATTTGTGGGTCACTTATTCGGTAATTTGTGGACAATCCGTTCCGTAATTTATAGAGAAACCCAAACCTGGACATTGAAACACACGGAACACGCGGACTTCTTTCTCTTCTGCCAAGTCCGAGTGTTCCGCGTGTTTCAATGTCCTTTTCCTGGAAGGCTACAACCTATGCGACTTGAACCATGCCGCATAACTCTTCCCGCCGTAATGCCCGCTGCCCTCCGTCCAGTATTTGTACAGGCTGGCCGCATCATTCCTCAGCAAGGCCGCCACCTTCAGCATGTAGCCACGCCAGTTCGCGGCATTGCTCTCGCCATACACCACATCAGCCGCGCTGTCCGCTGTGTCGTGCGTGGTGCAGGCCTTTCCGTTGCGGAACACGAGAAACTCCAGCGTGTGGAAGCCACGCAGACTCTGTGCGATAGAGATGTCCGCATCGTCCTCGTCGTAGTCGCCTTCCCAGGTCAGGCCGTCGAAGTTACCGCTGGCCAGCATGTTCTTCAGAGCCTCCGCATCCAGTGGCCAGGAGTCCATGTTGGGGTCGAGGCCGTACTCAGCCATAGGGCCGAACAGGTAAGCCTCCGTCTTGTTGAATGCCGCATGTGCCTTGAGCCAGGACTGGGCAATCTGGGCAAACGCCTCGTCGGAGGGATTGGCGTAGAAATCAGCCACCTTGGAGTACAGGCGCGCTGTCGCGTCACGGAGTTCCACATAAGAGGGCAGCACCACGGCATCCACATACCGCGCGATGATGGGGTCAAACTTGCTGTCCTGGTTGATTGCAGGCTCGCCCTCGACATACTTCTTCAAGTCGGAGAGCACAGAGAACAAATCCTGGCACTTCGCCGCAGCTATTTCGGTTTCCTCACTGCCGATATGCAGGCAGAAGGGCTGCGGCATATTGTTGATTGCCTCATCGGCCTCACTGATGGCCGTCCTCACTCGTCCGTCCAGTTCCGGGTTCACGCTGGCCACCAGGGCCGAGAGCGACTGCTCCGCAACAGTTCCGTCGAGCGAGCCGTAATAAGTGTTGCGGATGGAGGCGATATTGTTGCGGAAACAATTACGTGAGGAGAAGCTGTAGCGGCACTCCACACAATTCTTGGCCATTGCCACATCGCCTGACTGTTGCCTGTCATACGGGTCACCTATCTTGCACACGCCCACCTCATTTGCAATCTCCATGCAGCCGTCTATCATCTGCGCAATGCACCCATACGAGTCTGCGGGCTTGAAATTATTGAAACTAACGGTGATACTGTCAACCCGCGCGATGTCACGGGTGAGGACACACTGCCCATTGTACCACAACTGCAGCATCTGCTGGGCTGTGGCCGTTGTGAGCAGCACGCCCCACACCAGCAATGCGAAGAAAACTTTTCTCATTTATATAAATCTTTAGAATGAACGATGGAATAGCCGTTATCGGGGTGCAAAGTTACGGATTATATTCCGCATACCAGTCC
>CAVKOT010000029.1:0-6181 GCA_963658045.1 Opitutia bacterium UBA4654 | reverse complement strand
CGCGCCTTCCAGCCCCCATGCCACAAAAATGCGGCAAAAATGCACTCTCCCCGCAGAAAAAGTTCCCTTTCATGCGGGATTATCCGCAAAAGGAATTATCTTTGCGACATTGTTTAACCCTAAAAAAAACAGAAAGAACATGATCAAGTACGTTATCCAAGCCAAGCACAATCCCGCCAAACTCGACGAGACAAAGTATTACCCCCAGATGGCTCCCGCCACACCAGTCACACTGACACAGATCGTGAAGCGCATCGAGAAGCGCAGCACCGTCTCCAGCTCCGACGTGAAGGCCGTCCTCGACGCCCTGCAGTATGAGGTGATAGAGGCACTCTCCGACGGCAACAGCGTCCGCCTGGGCGACCTCGGCTCCTTCCGCCTCACCATCAAGTCCGATGGAACGGAAAGCGCGGCCGAGGCCAAGAAGAAGGGGGCAAAGCTGATTAAGCAGGTGAAGGTGCAGTTCACCAAGAGCACCGCCATGCGTGACGCGCTCGACGTGCGCAACCTGGACTTCGCCCCGCAGGAGGACATCAAGAACGCCACAGGCGGCACCGAGGGCGGCAGCGATGGTGATGACAACAGCGGCGCGCTGGAGTAAAGGCTGAGCGCGCACACACGGAAGCCCCCCTGCAGGCGGCCCGAAAAGCCGCCTATAAGCACCGAAAAATTCTCTTATAAGACAATTTTTACGCCCTACTGAGGGTGTTGCACACAACTTGTTATTAGTTTCCTTTCCCCTTCTGGCAGTGCGTCAAATGTGTTTGTTTCTAATCAAATCTGACGCACATGGGGCAATCCCAAGCGTTTCAGCATATCGAGCACATGCCCCTCTCCTTCAACACCAAAGCTATATTCTCGACAATGCCCGTCACGAGAGCATTGCCCATAAGGAATGCGCGGCGCAGGTCGGATGAGCCCAGGGTGTGGTTGTCGGGAAACATGTTCAAGCGCTCCAGTTCCACAGGAACCAGGCGGCGATAACGGCCGCTTTCTGTCCTGATGATGTGCTTGAAGCGGGAGGGGGCAGCACCACCTTCGCCTGTGATAATCGTTCTTGAAGCACGGTCGAGGTGGTCGGGAAAGGCCATTGCCCCCTCGCTATAGTTGTACTCGAAACCTGTGGCCTTGTTGATGCGCTTCAATGATTTTGACCCTTTCTGATACTCCCACTTTGGCAAGTCGTCCTCTGATATGAAGAACTCGCCTGGTACAGCCCTCTCATCAACAAGCACATCTCCGAGAGTGAGGTAAGGCCCATCATACTCAGGAAGCGTGTCAAGTGTGTAGGCCTTGCCATCCGCCATCACGCCAGAGTTTTTGAATGGACTCTCCTTTTGGCCTTTGTTGAAGTTATCCGAAACCTCTGTTATGTCATCACTTATGTCGAAGGAATTAGTCTTGCCGCCTTTCTCTTGGCAATTAAATGCTTGTGGCATAATGCCATCCCGCAGAATCCAGTCAAACTTGTTGTCCAACTTTTCAAATTGCGCGGCAAGCGGTGTGCCCTGTCGGTAAGCAACCATATAGGTACGACGGCGGCGTTGCGGCATACCATAATCAGCAGCATTGATGACGCGCCATTCCACAATGTAACCGAGGCTTGACAAGGAAGAGAGGATGATGGCAAAGTCACGCCCACGCTGCTTGGCAGGGGAATTAAGAAGGCGGTCAACGTTTTCCAACATTAAATAGTTCGGACGCTTGTCACCTTTCTCGCTCAGTATGCGATAGATTTGCCACCAAAGTACCCCCTTTTTGCCCTCTATGCCACCAGAGCGTTGTAAAGTGGTTGCCACGGAATAGTCTTGGCAAGGGAATCCGCCACAAAGCAAGTCACTGTCAGGTATCTCCTCGGTTGGTATGGTCGCTATATCTTCATTGGAATGCCCATCCACCCCAAAATGCCGGCAATAGATAATGCTTGCGTCCTGGCGTTTGGTAGATGGTTCCCATTGGTTGCTCCAAATAGTTTTGAAATGCTTGGAGGCGCGTTCTAATCCAATTCTGAAACCGCCGACGCCAGCGAACAGTTCCACTACCTTTATGTCCTTACCCCCCACCTTGGGACGAATATTGTCAAACAATCCAAGTTCTCTGACACGATGATGTGAAGTGCTTGAATATCTCGCAATTGGCTCGCATAACGTCCAGTTGCTTGCCATGTCCGTATCTTCAACCTTATAATTCATTTTCAATGATGTTCTTTACATACTTCTGATTAAACCAGTAACAATATTTCTTGGCCATCCCCCCATTTGGGTTCTCTGTCATATCGTCTGCAACTCTTGCCTTTGGGCGAACATGGAAGTTCCGGTCATCCTTTGCGCTCCAAAAATATTGTGGCTCAATATGATTGTCCAAAACGTTCTTCCGTATATTATCCCAGTATCGTTGGGCAACTTGCAGGTCTTCCTGTGGCATTGTCCAAAATGCAAGTTTTTCCAATTTATACTCAGGCTCAGTCTTTCCATTAGGGAATTGCAGCATATTGTCTGTCTCGCGAAAGATGACAAACAGGAAACGGCTGGTGAAAAGTTCATACAACCTTGAATCTGTCCACTCCTCGCAATCGAAGACCTCTTGGTAGTCAATGTTCTCAAAGGACATGGCTTCCTTTATAGACCCAGTTTTCCTTACTCGGATGGTCTTCATCGTAAGGCCAGACTTTTCAAACTCTTCCGTCTTGTTGACATTACTCACATGTCCTTTTCCCGCTATCATGTTGGAGATGATAAAGTACTTTGACTTCGATTTTGATGGCTCAATGTTGAGCATCTCGCATATTTGCCGATACGTCTTACCGCAATATTTCCCAAACCTACCCAATAATATCTCATCAACGGAATTGTTCCTCAGTTCATTAACCGAGAATACGGCCTCCATCGTTGGCCGCGCCAGCTCATAATTACAGTAAGCACCACCTTGATGATTCTTCTTCACCTCGTCAAGCACAATGCGCATGTATGCTGTTTTCAGACTCCAGGCACGACGAGGTGCGCCAATCTCGCTATTGTGCTGAGGCATGAGGGAATCGCCCTTTTGTCCCTTTCGACAAGCACCGAGATACATGGTGTCACCCTCCGACAAGGTATGTGCTTGGCCATTCCTTATCTTCGTGATGATAGTGTCATAATCCTTGCGGATAATCAACAAGTCTTTCTCGGGAATCTTCCACAACACAGCGAAAAGAAATTGCAAGTCAAGTTTGGAAACCTTGGGGTCATGCAGATAGAACATGATGAGCATAATCAAGCATTTCTGATAGAAGTGTGATTTCTCAAAAGGCTTGTCCCAGTCTGCTGTATAGTTTATCATGCTGCATACGAGCCTTTCCTTTATCAGCAATTCTTTCTTCGCAGACTCCTTTAATGGAGTACACTTCAATTCTGCATTTACAAGAGCGAAGTCTGCTTCCTGACGAGAATTGAGGTCATACTTGAAGAACAGTTCCTCCACCAACTGTCCTAAACTTCCCTTGCCCCTATGCTCTTCGGCATCGGGTGCGAAGTCTCGCAAACATTTGTTCACCAACTGCTTGCTATAATTGAATATTGACAGAATGTCCTTTTCGTCGTATGGTAAATTCACAATTTGCACGTTTATCACATTTTTCGCTAACGCCTATATCACATATAAGTTCTTACAGAAGACTGTATAATTTATACATCCCTTGCAAAGGTAGCAATTATTGGCGAAAGTCAGCCACGCTTGCTGACAATGAAAATGCAGCACGATGTACTGTCCATACACCATGCTGCATTCTTTTGGGGTTACTCTTGCACAAGGTTCAGCGTATGTTCCCACGGATGCGGGTTAGATACGCGTTCAGGGCCTCCTCGTCACGCTCGTCGATGATGCGTATCAGTTCCTTCAGCTCGGCACGTATCTGCTCCACATGACTCTTGGTGTGCGGGTTGAAGAGGATTTCCCTCAGCAGGGTGTCGTCCTCGGAGAGCACGCCGCGCGCTATCTTCAGATGCCTCTTGAAGGTCGTGCCCGGCGCGTCCTGGTGCTTCATGACCGCACTGAAGACGAAACTGCTTACGAAGGGAACGGACAGGCTGTAGGCCATGGCCTCGTCGTGCTCGCTGAAGGTGTACTCATGCACATTGAGCCCCAGGCGGCGGTAGAGGTCGAGGAAGAAGATGCGGCCCATGTAGTCACCCTCCTTGATGACAATGGCGTTCTCGGTAGAGAGCTCGCCCAGGTTGGCGAAGGTGGGGCCAAACATGGGATGGGTGCTCACATAGCGCATGCCCGTGCTCTCATAGAAAGTGTGGAAGTCCGTCTTCACACTGCTGATGTCGCTGATGATGCAGTCCTTGGGCAGGTGAGGCATCACCTGGCGGAAGACATCGAGCGTGTATTTGAGCGTCACCGCGTTGATGACCAGTTCGGGCTTGAACTCATCTATCTCCTCCATCGAGGTGAAGCGCTGTGTGTGGTAGAGGAAGCGCATGCGGCGCGCATCCACCTCATACACGGCACAGTCATGGTCAAAGGAGAGCACGTCGGTAAAGAACGAGCCCATCTTGCCGGCACCCAGTATCAGTATTCTCATCGCCTCAACTATTTGTTGATAATCTCCGTCTGCTGGCGCACACTCTCCTCGTGGATGGCCTCATAGACCTTCTTCACAAAGTTGGCATCCATCCCGCAGAGGGCTCCCTGTGCCCCCCGCTTGTCCAATATCTCCGAGTAGCGGCCAGTCTGCACGACGGCCATGTTGTGCTCCTTCTTGTACTGGGCTATCTCGCGGCTCACGCGCATCCGCTTGGTCAGGAGGTCCATCAGCTGGTCGTCCATCTCGTCAATCTGCTTGCGCAGGCTTGCCAGGGACTCGGTCATCTCCACGTTGTCACGTATCACCAGGCGGTCCAGGATGAAGTCGAGCACATCGGGTGTCACCTGCTGCTTGGCATCGCTCCATGCCTCGTCGGGCGAGCAGTGGCTCTCGACTATCAGCCCGTCAAATCCCATGTCCATGGCCTGCTGGCAGAGGGGGGCTATCAGATCGCGCCTGCCTCCGATGTGGCTGGGGTCGCACACGATGGGAAGGTTGGGGAAGCGGCGGTGCAGCTCGATGGGAATGTGCCACAGGGGTGTGTTGCGGTAGAGTTTCTGGTCGGTGCTGCTGAAGCCACGGTGAATGGCTCCCAGACGCTTGATGCCCGCGCCGTTGATGCGGAGCAGCCCGCCTATCCACAGTTCCAGGTCGGGACTCACGGGATTCTTCACCAGCACGGGTATGTCCACCCCCCGCAGGCTGTCGGCCAGTTCCTGCATGGCAAAGGGGTTGGTGGTCGTGCGGGCTCCCACCCACAGCAGGTCCATGCCCGCCTTCAGCGCGGCCTCCACGTGCTTGGGAGTTGCCACCTCGGTGGTGATGAGCATGCCGGTCTCCTCCTTCACGCGCTGCATCCAGGGGAGGGCCTTCTCACCATTTCCCTCAAAGCCTCCGGGCTTGGTGCGCGGCTTCCATATTCCTGCCCTGAAGAGTTTGATGCCCTTGGCGGCAAGGCTCTTGGCAGTGGTCATTACTTGTTCCTCGGTCTCGGCGCTGCAGGGACCTGCGATTACCAGAGGACGCTTGGGCTCAATCCCTGGCAGGTTTAATGGCTGAATGTCCAGTTCCATAGTTGTATAGTTCTGTTTTGTGCGGTGTGTGGGCTCTGCCGCTCCTGGCTCTCCCCCACTCCTGCTGATTTATTGATTTTCTGTTGTTTCCTTGTTCTCTTCCATGTGCTGGGCGAGGGTCACGCCCGTGTCTCAGACGTGGGCGAACACCTCATGCACGCGCCTCACGGCCTCCTGGAACTTGTCATCCTTGGCACAGAGGCTGATGCGGATGTAGCGCTTGCCGTTGCTCCCGAAGATGAAGCCGGGGGTGATGAACACCCTGGCCTCGTGCAGCACGCGCTCGGTGAGCTGCTCGGCATCGGCATAACTGTCGGGTATCCGTCCCCAGAGGAACATGCCCGTCTGCCCTGGGTCATACTGGCAGCCGAGTGTCCTCATAATCTCCTCGGCCATGGCTCGGCGCTTGCTGTAGGTTCCTATGTTGGCCTGCATGTGCCACTCGTCGGTGTTGTCATAGGCCTGGGCCGCAGCCAACTGCAGGGCGCGGAAAGTGCCAGAGTCGATGTTGCTCTTCACCTTGAGTATCCACTGCACGAAC
>CAVKOT010000028.1:0-20037 GCA_963658045.1 Opitutia bacterium UBA4654 | reverse complement strand
CGGCCAGCGTCACCAATAATCCTGTACTCATAGTTTTCACTCTGTTTAGTTCGACAATACTGCCCTGGCACGGCAAGGCACGGCTTTCGGGATGCCACAGAGGCAGTCTGCCCCGCGCGCACTTGCCGCCACGGCATTCCATGCAAAGTTAGTTGATTTTCCACGCAAAAGGCCGGGAAGTGGACAGAATTTAAGCAAAAATACACTTTTTTGGCAGTTCACGCTTAATTTTCGCGCCATTATCTGCTTATATATCAGCAGAAGGCTCTAACTTTGCATGCCTTTAGCCTATCAACCCGAAACTATGAGACAACTCAAAATAGTCAACAGCATCACCAGCCGAGACGGCCAGACAATCGACCGCTATCTCGCTGAGATCAGCAAGGAAGACCTGCTGAGCGTGGAGGAAGAGGTGGAACTTGCACAACGCATACACAAAGGAGACCGCGAAGCACTGGACAAACTGGTGCGTGCCAATCTGCGCTTTGTGGTGAGCGTGGCCAAGCAATACCAAAACCAGGGGCTGACACTGTTGGACCTCATCAACGAAGGCAACGTGGGGTTGATAAAGGCGGCCAAGAAGTTTGACGAGACCCGGGGCTTCAAGTTCATCTCATACGCCGTGTGGTGGATCAGGCAGTCCATCCTGCAGGCACTGGCCGAGCAGAGCCGCATAGTGCGATTGCCGTTGAACCAGGTGAGCGCGATGAGCCGTATCAACCGTGTTATCACGAAGTTTGAGCAGGAGCATGAGCGCAAGCCCAGTGCCGAGGAGTTGTCGGAACTGATAGGTGAGTTGCCGGAGAAAATCAGCGACTCGATGCGTGCCAACGGCCGACCCATGAGCGTGGACGCACCCCTGTCGGACAATGAGGGCAACACCCTGCTGGAGGTCATGAGCGATGCCACCGCCCCGACCACCGACAGGACGATGATGGACGTGAGCCTCGCCACCGAGATTGACCGTATGCTGAGCACGCTGGGCGAGCGTGAGAAACGTATCGTGGAGATGTGCTTCGGAATCAACGGCAGGGAGATGACCCTGGAGGAGGTGAGCGAGGAGTTCGGCCTAAGCCGGGAGCGGGTGAGGCAGATAAAGGAGAAGGCACTGCACAAATTGCGCTGTTCGGACAGGAACTGGCTGCTGCAGGAATACCTGGGATAGGGTCTGGCCACAAAAAAAAGAGTTTTTTCTGTGGTCACGATTAAACCTGGAAGGAGCATGGGAGTCTAATCCTGCGCAAGACGAAAAAGGAATACCTTTACATACAATATAGGGAGAAGATGAGACAACTTAAGATCAACAAGAGTATCACAGCCCGCGAAGGTGAGGCTTTCGAGAAGTACCTTCAGGAGATTGGACGTGAAAACTTGATTACCGTAGAGGAGGAGGTGGAACTCACCCAGCGCATACGCAAGGGAGACCGCGCCGCCCTGGATAAGCTCGTGCTTGCCAACCTGCGCTTCGTGGTCAGCGTGGCCAAGCAGTACCAGAATCAAGGACTCACACTGCCCGACCTCATCAGCGAGGGTAACATCGGGCTCATCAAGGCTGCAGAGAAGTTTGACGAGACCAGAGGGTTCAAGTTCATCTCATACGCCGTGTGGTGGATCAGACAGACCATCCTGCAGGCACTGGCCGAGCAGAGCCGTCTGGTGCGCCTGCCACTGAACCAGGTGAGTGCGGTGAACAAGATATCAAAGGCCATCATCAAGTTTGAGCAGGAGCATGAGCGCAAGCCCAGCACCGACGAACTGGCCGACCTCGTCAACGAGATGCCTGGCAAGATAGATGACTCACTGCGTGCCAGCGGCCGCCACGTCAGCATGGACGCACCCTTTGTGGCAGGCGAGGACAACACCCTGCTCGACGTGATGTCGGACAGCAGTGCGCCCACCACTGACCGCGCGATGATGAGCGAGAGCCTCTCCACCGAGATAGAGCGTGCCCTGAACACGCTTAACGGACGCGAGAAGGAGATTATCGAGATGAGCTACGGCATCAACCACCAGGAGATGACCCTGGAGGAGATAGGCGAGAAATTCGGGCTAACACGTGAGCGTGTGCGCCAGATACGCGAGAAGGCCATACGCAAACTGCGCTGCACAGAGCGCAACAGCCAGTTGCGCGGCTACCTGGGCTAAGTCCACAAGCATACCAAAAGGGCCATGCGGCCCACATGAATACCACAGGCGGGAGTGTCACAACGACACTCCCGCCTGTTTTGTTATCCTCTCACAGCCTCCTCCAGGGGCCGCCGGATTGTGCCTCACTTCAGGCCCAACTCACGTATGATGTTGTCGGCATGCCCCCAGCGGTCGATGATGTAGAGGACAAAACGGATATCCACACCTATGCAACGCTGCAGTTCCTTGTCGAAACTGATATCCCCCGACATGGCATCCCAGTTGCCGTCGAAGGCAAGGCCGATGAGTTCACCGCGCCCGTTGAACATGGGGCTACCCGAATTGCCGCCCGTGATATCGTTGTTGGAGAGGAAGCACAGGTGCATGTCACCCGTCTCCCTGTCGGCATACCTGCCCCACTGGCCACGCTTGAGCAGGCCCACGATGTCGTCCTCCAGGCGGTAGTCCTCCACCTCGTTCTGCCTGGCAGCCTTGTCCAGCAGGCTCTGCGCATTGGTGTAGTAGTCGTAGTGGGTACCCTGCGAGGTGTAGTCCTGCACGAAGCCATAGGAGAGACGCATGGTGAAGTTGGCGTCGCTATAGTGAGGCTCGTCCTGCTCCATCTCCAGGAGAGCCTGGGTGAGCAGGCGTTCATTGTAGTTGATGATACTGTTGTTCTCCCGCTGCTCGCCCACCATCTCCATAATCTTGTCGGGCAGGGCATCGGCATAGACCAGGGCAGGGTCGGTGTCACGCAGCGTGCTGTCGGCCAGGAGACGGTCAATGCAGTTGGTGTCGGTGCAGATGGTGCGGGCGAAAAGGTCACGCGCATAGGCCGCGCAATTTCCCTGGTAAAGGCTGTCTATCACCTGGTAGCAGGCCGGATGATACTTCTTGTCAGGCACCTGCTGGCGGTAGTTGTCGAGCAGGGCAGCCATGGTGGCCTCATCCAGGCGTGCGTCATAGTCCTTGAAGAAGTGCCTAATGCTCTCCCTGGTGGCTGCCAGCTGGGTGCTGTCAGGGTCATCGGGCAGGCGGTTGAGCATGCTGGCCACGCGGTAAATCTCTATTCCCCGCATGAAGGTCTCGTTGAAGAAGCCTGTGGCATACACCGTCTGGCGACGTGCCTGGTAGGCTGCCTCCAGCCTGGGGAACACGTCCCCAAACCTGCGCTGCAGGCTGGCATCGGCCGAGTACCAGTCCCTGATACGCTGCTCGAGCCGTTGCTTCTGCCCTATCACATCCAGGTCGGCGATGGCCTTGTTCATTCCGATGGAGTTCTTCCAGTAGTTACTGCTGCTGGCCCACTTGCTGGCATACTTGATGCCCACGGCCCGGTCAGCATCCATAAACTTCTTCCACACCTCCTGCTTGCGGCCGCGCACCTGTATGGTGCTCACATTGCGGTCGTTCACACGCTCGCTGATGCCCCATGAGCTCAGGTAGCGGCTGGTGCTGCCTGGGTATCCCACGGTCATGCAATAGTCGCCCGGGCGGTAGCCCTCGGTGCTCACCTGGGCATAACGCCTGGTATGCAGAGGCACGTTGTCGGGGCTGTACTCGGCAGGCTCCCCGTCCTTGTCGGCATAGATGCGGAACACGCTGAAGTCACAAGTCTGCCTGGGCCACATCCAGTTGTCGGTGTCACCGCCAAACTTGCCCAGTGTCTCGGTGGCGGTGAACACCAGGCGCACATCACGATACACCTTGTAGAGGCTCACATAATAGGCATTGCCACCATAGTAAGACTTCACCTGGCAGTCCAGTCCTGGATTTGCCTGCTGGTAGTCAGCCTCTATCGCCTGGCAGATGCTGTCCTTCTTGTGCAGGTCGATGTGCCTGGCCTCCTCGTGGGGATTGGCACGGTAGATGCTGTCAAGCGCGGTCATCACACGCGAGGTACACTCCTCGGTGCGCACCAGGAACTTCACGAAGAGTCCCTCGGCAGGACGTTCCTCGCTGCGCTTGTGCGCCACAAACCCATGGGTGAGGATGTCATCCTCGGGGGTGGAGAGGGCCTGGATGGCCCCGTAGCCACAATGGTGGTTGGTGAAGACGAGGCCGTCAGGGCTCACCACCACGCCTGAGCAGAAGTCGCCAAAATCGACCACCGCATCCTTCAGGCTCTCGCCATCGGTACTGTACAACTCGTTGGGGCCCATCTGAAGCCCCAGCTGCTTCATGGCCTCTGCCGTCTTTCCGTCAATGCGGTTCAGCATCCACATGCCCTCATCGGCATGTGCCGCCAGGCTGAATGCGACCAGCAACAGAAGCACAACCTTATTTTTCATATCAGTATCGTTCTTAATCTGTTTATTCCAAGACTGTCATAAGGCCTGCAGACCTCCCGTTTCCGTAATCCCGAAGCACATGACCAGGATGCCCTATCCCTCAGACGGAGCACAAGAGCCTCACAGCCCCAAACCTCACAACCTTAAAACCTCACAACCTAAAACCCTAAAAGACTCACTTCTTCTTAGGCCGGCGGCGTGCCCATCCCTCCTCTGAGAAGTCGGGCTCCTCGCCCACCAGGCCACCCTTCACGGCCTTGGGAGCCTTGTCAGGGTGCAGGAACTTCATCCAGTCCTCCTTGCTGTACTTCTTGCCACGCGGCTCGGTATAGCCACGCTCCTCACGGGAAGGCTTGTGCTTGCGTGGACGCTCCTCGCCCACCAGGGCATCCCTGCGCCTTGCGGGACGCTCGTCACGCTGTGAGCGGTCGCGTGCGGGACGCTTGCGGTCGGCCTTGCGCCCGCCCTCATCGCCAGAGTGCCCCTCGGCATCACTGCGGTCGGCCACCACGCTGCGACCTTTCACGGTCACCCCGTGCTTCATGGCCTTTATCACGCGGTCAGCATCCTGCTCGGCCACTTCCACAAAGGAGAAGTTCTTCATCAGGTCGATGCGTCCCACGTTCACCTTGTCACCGTGCACGTTCTTGTTAATCAGCCCGATTATCTCGCGGGCGAACATGCCGTCAATCTTGCCCACATTGAGGAACAGGCGTGTGTAGCCCTCCTCGGCCGTGCGCTCGCCACGACGGCGGCGGCCACCCGACTCGCCCTTCTCGCGCGAGCGACGGCCCTCCATCTCGGGCTCTATCTCGGGGGCGTTGGCATAATACTGGAGGAATCGTCCGAACTCGCGGCTCAGGATGCGCTTGATGAGGTCCTCCTTGTCAAGCCACTCCCAGCGCTTGCGCACCTCGTCCATGAAGGGGGCTATCTCCTCCTCGTCAACCTCCACACGCTCAATGTCGTCAATCACATGATAGAGCTGCTTGGTGCATATCTCGCGTGGGTCGGGCAGCGTGCCCTGCTCAAACTGCTTCTGGATCTGCTTCTCCACCTGGCGGATGCGTGACCGCTCACGCAGGTTGATGATGCAGATGCTCGTGCCCTTCTTGCCGGCACGGCCCGTGCGCCCGCTTCGGTGGGTGTAGTTCTCCACATCATCGGGCATGCCATAGTTGATGACATGCGTGAGGTCATTCACGTCCAGGCCTCGGGCAGCCACGTCGGTGGCCACGAGCAACTGGGTGCGGTGGTGGCGGAACTTTTGCATGGTGAGGTCGCGCTGCTGCTGTGAGAGGTCGCCATGCAGGGCATCGGCGTTGTAGCCGTCACGTATCAGGTTGTCGGCCACCTCCTGCGTCTCGGCCTTCGTGCGGCAGAAGATGATGGCGTAGATGCGCGGGTAATAATCGACCACACGCTTGAGGGCCGCATACTTGTCCTTCGCGCGTACCATATAATATATATGGTTGACGTTCTCTGATCCCTCGTTTCGGCTGCCCACCTGTATCTGGTGCGCGTCCTTGAGGTACTTCTGGGCGATGCGCTCAATCTCCTTGCTCATGGTCGCGCTGAAGAGCAGTGTGCGGTGCTCGGCCGGCACGCCCTCAAGGATGCTGTTGAGGTCGTCCTGGAAGCCCATGGAGAGCATCTCGTCAGCCTCGTCCAGGACGACGTAACGCACCTGCGAGAGGTCGGCCACCCCACGGTTCATCAGGTCGATGAGCCTTCCCGGTGTGGCCACCACCACATCCACGCCATGCCTCAGGGCGCGTATCTGTGGCTCGATGCCCGCACCGCCATACACGGCCAGCATGTCGATTGACGGCATGTAGCGCGCGAAGTCCTGCAGGTCCTCGGCAATCTGTATGCACAACTCACGCGTGGGAGCCAGAATGAGAGCCCTCACGCCCTTCTTTCCCTGCTGCTCTCCCTCAGCAGCGAGCAGGTGGAGCAAGGGAAGCCCATAGGCTGCGGTCTTTCCCGTTCCTGTCTGCGCCAGCGCGATAAGGTCTGAGTGTTGGTTATCTACCTGGGTATCCGTAAGCCACGGAATTACCTCCTCCTGTACGGGCATGGGGTGCTCATAGCCCTGCTCTGCAATGGCACGCAACAGCGCGTCATTGAGTCCTAATTCTGAAAAAGTCTTCATTTTCGCTGCAAAGGTAGCTATTTTTTCGTTTTCGGTGCGACACAATGCAGAAAATCAATACTTTTGTACTTCATTTAAGGGCAGCGCGTCCTGTGGGATGACCGCCAAGAAAGCACGAGAGAGGAAAAATGAAGAGAGGACTGGTACTGGAAGGAGGAGGCCTGCGAGGCATGTTCACCGTGGGCGTGACGGACGTGATGATGGAGGAGAATATCGGTTTTGACGGCATGATAGGCGTGTCGGCGGGAGCCACATTCGGGTGCAACATGAAATCGCACCAGCCCACGCGCGCCCTGCGCTACAGCATCCGCTTCCGCAACGACAGGCACTACATGGGACTCTACAGCCTGCTGACCAGCGGCAACCTGGTGAACACCGAGTTCTGCTACCACACCGTGCCCGACCGCTATGACCGCTTCGACTATGACCGCTTTGAGCAGGACTCGATGGAGTTCCAGGTCGTGTGCACCGACGCGCTCACGGGTCGGGCCATCTATAAGCGGCTCGACAGCCTGCGCGGAGAGAACATGGACTGGCTGTGCGCCTCGGCATCGATGCCCATCGTCTCGCGCCCGGTCAGGGTGGCAGGGCACACCCTGCTCGACGGCGGCATTGCCGACTCCATCCCGCTCCGCCATTTCCAGGAGGAGGGATATGACCGCTGCGTGGTGGTGCTCACGCAGCCCGAGGGCTTCCGCAAGCAGCAGACCAGGCTGATACCACTCTTCCACCTGATGATGAGGAAGTACCCGCGCATCACCGAGGCCATGGCGCGCCGGCACATAATGTATAATGGCCAGTTGGACTACCTGCGCCAGCAGGAGGAGCAGGGCCGTGCGCTGGTCATCTATCCCCGCGACACACTGCCCATCGGCCGCGTGCAGCAGGACAAGAAGCGCATGGAGCGGGTGTATCAGATGGGGCGCGAGGCTGCCACCGAGGCTCTGCCACGAATCAGGGAGTTCCTGAGAAAAACATGAGGAAAGCAACGAAGCAAGAATACTCAAACATTGAAACACACGGAACACACGGACAGAATATAAACTAAAATGTTATACCAAGAGTTATCATACAATATACGGGGAGCCATTTACGAAGTCTCTCACCACATGGGAGCAGGACTTCTCGAAAAATGCTATCAAGAGGCTCTTGCCATAGAACTCCAACTAAGAGGCATTCCATTTGAGCGTGAGAAGCGAATCAGTGTATTCTACAAAGGACAGAAACTTCAAACAGACTATATTGCAGACTTCATCGTTGATGGCAAGATTGTCTTAGAACTAAAATCCATTGATGCCATCTCCGACAACCATAAAGCCCAACTCTTAAACTATTTGCGGCTCACAGGCTGCGAGCTCGGTTTTATCGTCAATTTCAAAAACCGCAAGGCAGAAATCGAGCGCATGGTGAACAGGAAAGACTATGACCAGGGGGATGACACAATTCTGTGTTCCAAACATAGAAGGACGCTCCCAGAAGAATAGGCAAGACAGGCGAGACTATTCCCCAGAAAGCAAGAGGAAAATGAAGAAAGAGAAAGAGTCCGTGTGTTCCGCGTGTTTCAATGTTCCACAAATCAAGTCAAGCAGACATTGACATCACTCCAACAACTCAAAAACAAATGAATAGCAATCGCAAGGTAATAGGGATGGGCGAGACCATCATGGACATCATCTTCCGTGGAGGCCAGCCCCAGGCTGCCGTGCATGGCGGGAGCAGTTTCAACAGCATCGTGAGCGTGGGGCGCGCGGGAGTGCCCTGCGTGTTCGTGGGCGACACGGGAGCCGACAAGGTCGGGCAGCAGACCCTCGACTTCATGCGCGCCAACCATGTCGATACGGCCTATTGCCCCATGCGCCAGGACGTGAAGAGCGCGGTGAGCCTGGCCTACCTGGACGAGAACGGGGATGCCTCCTACGTGTTCTACAAGCAGACGCCCATGGCCCCGAAGGAGTGGGTGCTGCCCCGGGTGAACGCTGACGACGTGCTCCTGTTCGGCTCCTACTACGCCTCGTGCCAGGGCATGCGCCCGCTGGTGGAGGACATGCTGGACCACGCCACCCAGGGCGGAGCCATCATCTACTACGACATCAACTTCCGCAGCAGCCACAGCCACGAGCGTGAGGCTCTGATGCCCACCATCCGCGACAACTGCCGCCGGAGCAGCATCGTGCGGGGCAGTGCCGATGACTTCGAGGTGCTGTTTGGCGAGCGGGACGCTCAGCGCGTCTATGACAGGTACATGCGTGACCTCTGCCCCGTGTTCATCTGCACCTGCGGGGCCGATGCCGTCACCCTGTGCCTGCCCGACCGCACCCTGCGTATGCCTGTGCCCAGGATTGACGACGTGGTGAGCACTGTGGGCGCGGGGGACAACTTCAACGCGGGGCTGGCCTGCGGCCTCGTCTGGCAGGGCATTGGCAAAAAGAGACTGCCACTCCTCAGCGATGAGGAATGGCAGCATGTGCTGGCCACGGCCTGCGCCTTCTCGGGGGACGCATGCCGCTCCTTTGACAATTACATCAGCCCGGAATTCGGCCTCAGAGCTTCAGGTCTTCCAGTTTGACCAGGCCATTCACGATGGCATAGATGGTGAGGCCGGCCGTGCTGTGTATCTGCAGCTTGCGGCTGATGTTACGGCGGTGGGTCATCACGGTGTTCACCGAGATGAACAGAGCCTCGGCCACCTCCTTGTTGCTCTTGCCCTCCACCAGCTGCACGATTATCTGCTTCTCGCGCTCACTCAGTCCGTCGAGCGACGACTGCGTGGCCGGAGTTTCCTCCTCCTCTGCCTTCGAGGCTCCGCCCTGCTCTCGCACCTGGCTCTCCAGGCGGCGCACACACTCGGCAAAGAGGGTGTCCTCCATGTGGCAATGCGTCTGCAGGTCCTCCTCCGTCATGAATATCTCCATCAGCACCTCGCCCATGAGTTGGGCGTTGCTGTCATTGGGATAATACTTGATGATGATGCTCTTCAGCTCCGAGATGCTCTTCTCGATGGAGAGGTGGTTGTTGCTGTGCTGGTCAACCACGGTGACAAAGGTCTCCTGGGGCAGTTCCCCACGCAGCAGGCTCTCCACGAAGGGATGCACATGCGTGTTCTCATACTCCATGTGGCGGCCCACCTCGGCGGCATACTCATCATAGAATTTCAGTATGAGGAAGGCTATCTGGTTGCTGGCCGAGCAGTTGAGGGCCTCGATGAGCCGCCTGCGGATGCTGGGCAGGCGGAAATCGACAAAGAAGCTGTGCGAGTTCTTCAGGTACTGCATCAGGGCGGGCAGGCTCACCTGCTCCACCATGTCGTTGATATGGGCGTGCGTGGGGTCCTTCACATAGTTGACCACAGTGAGGAAGGTGGGCACATCCACTCCCGCCGCCTTGCAGGTGGCAGCCACACTCTTGTCGCCAAAGCCTAGGGTGATACCAAAGCGGCTCAGGATTTGCAACATGCGGTAATCATCACTGATTACGTCACTCATCGGGTCGCTTTCATGATACTTTTCCGTCATTACCTTATATATTTAATTGCGCTGCAAAGTTACGAAATTCACCGAAGCGGGGATAATGCTGAGGGGCAAAACGGCAGAATGGGATGCAAATGCGGCCTCCTTTCACTACATTTGGGTATGCCACGGTGAGCAAAGGGCGCATGAAAATCCCATAAAGTGTGTATTGTGGGGCTTGCAAAGTCGGAATAATTTTGCACTGACAAAACAAGTACATGCAAATGAAAGGAAAGCAGAACATCCTCAGGCTGGGCGGCCTGGCCATGATGCTTGCCCTGGCAGGGCAGGCAAGGGCGCAGTGGAATGCCGACAGCACCGAGTATGACAGTTTCGACCGCTACCGCATCGGTGGATACGGCGAGTTGGTGGGTGCCTTCAAGAACTATGGCATCAACCGTTTCAAGGGCACCAGCAGCGGCAACACCAAGATGAAGCGCAACACCATCTCCATGCCGCGCTTTGTGATAGCGGGTGACTACAAGTTCAACAAGCACTGGGCACTGGGCATGGAGATTGAGTTCGAGGCCGGTGGAGTGGGCACTGAGTACGAGATCGAGAACACCGAGAACGGCGAGTATGAGACCGAGGTGGAGAAGGGCGGCGAGGTGGCCCTGGAGCAGTTCCACATCACCTACCACCTGAACAATGCCTTCAACCTTCGCTTCGGCCACATGATAGTGCCCGTGGGACTGACCAACTCGCACCATGAGCCCATCCTGTTCTTTGGCACAGTGCGCCCCGAGGGCGAGACGAGCATCATCCCCAGCACCTGGCATGCCACTGGCGCGGCCATCCAGGGACAGTTCGGCCGCCGCTGGGCCAGTTTTGACTACGAGGCCATGGTGGTTGCCGGACTCAACGCCAACGGCTTCGACCGCAACAACTGGGCAGGCAATGCCAACAAGCAAATCTTCGAGGTCGATAACTTCACCAGCCCGGGCTACGTGGGCCGCATCAATTACAAGGGTATCCCTGGCCTGCGCCTGGGTGGCAGTTTCTATTATTGCCACAACGTGGGAAGCAATGCCGACAAACCCCACACCTATAACTTCAAGACTCCCGTACACATCTGGAGCGTGGACGCACAGTACATGAACCAGTGGGTGGAGGCCCGCGCCAATGTGATGCAGGGCCACCTGAGCAACAGTTCGCGTGTAAGTGACAAGAACCGCAAACTGAGCAACCTCTCTCCCTGGTCGCGCCTGGCTCCTGTGGCCGAGAAGGCCGTGAGCTACGGCGGTGAGGTAGGCCTGCGCCTGAAGGGCTTCGTGAGCAACGAGAAGATGCCCGACCTCATCCCCTTCTTCCGCTATGAGTACTACAACCCACAGGAGAAGGTGGTGGTGGACAAGTACTGCAACAGCCCTGCCGACAAGCGTCTGAAGACCAACATGTGGGTGGCTGGCATCAACTACCGTCCACTCCCCTACCTGGTGGTGAAGGCTGACTACACCAAGCGCAAGATAGGTGGCGGTGCCTACAACAACGAGAATGAGTTTGCCCTGGGACTGGCATTCACAGGCTGGTTCCTCTCTGACCGCACCGTCAGGGACATCCGTGCCCGCCGCCAGCTGAAGGACCAGCAGCAGACCATCGAGCAGATGAACAGCCGCCTGGAGCAGATGCAGCATGAGATAGATGCCCTGCGCAAGAAGTGAGCGAAGACAATAACATTACCATTATAACTATAAACGAAGATGAAGAAGAATTTATTCCTGGTAGGCCTGCTGGCTATGGGCCTGACCACCTTCACAGCGTGTGAGGATGACAACAAGGAGAAGGTGATACCCGAAGGCATCGCCGATGTGAACTTCGAGGAAGACCAGACTGCCGTGACCAACGAGAACCTGACCAACTGGGTGCAGTATAGTGTGCAGGTGGCCGACTTGCTGACTAAGGACGCCTACGCCCTGGATAGTTGCTGGAGAGAGAACTACAACGGTTCACCATTTGCCGAGCAGTTCAAGAATCCAGGCAACGGTGCCTACACAAGTTACCAGAGCTGCGTGCAGCAGATTATCGAAGGCTGCGCCGACATCGCCAATGAGGTGGGTACAGCCAAGATAGGTGACCCCCGCGACCTGTGGGAGAACGGACAGTACGAGGAGGCCGTGTATGCCGTGGAGTCATGGTACAGTTTCCATTCCATCGAGGACTACTCCAATAACATCCTCTCCATCCGCAACGCCATCTACGGCAGCCGCGATGGCAGCGAGGCTCCTAACTCCATCGCATCATACCTGAAGGCTAACAACGTAAGCCTCTACAACAGCATGGTGACAAAAATCAACACTGCCGTCAATGCCATCCAGGGCATCAAGGCTCCCCTGCGCAGTTTCCTGGGAAGCAACACCGTGTTGGTTGCACAGGATGCATGCGAGGCTCTGGAGAAGGCTCTGACCAACGACCTGAAGCCTGTGATGACTAGCGTTGACAACGAAGTGCTGCAGCCCATCATCGTTGACTATACCGACAACGTGGTGCTGCCCACCTATTCTGAACTGCTCACAAAGAACAGGGAACTGAACAGTGCTGTACGCAACCTGGCCAATACCGCCACCGCCTACAACAAAGGCGAAAAGACTGTGGCCGATGTGAACGAGGCATTCAAGGAGGCATCCAAGAAATGGATGGCCGCACGCACGCCCTGGGAGACCAGTGAGGCATTCCTCTTCGGCCCTGTGGCCGAACTGGGTCTTGACCCCAATATGGACTCATGGCCACTGGATGTGGAGGCTCTGAAGAACACCCTGGCCAACGGCAACTTCAAGGATCTGACCTGGGAGGGCGACTTCGATGAGGATGACCCAACCATCTCGGCCGTGCAGAACGTGCGTGGCTTCCACACGCTGGAGTTCCTGCTGTTCTACTGCGGCAATCCCCGCACCTTGAGCGAATAAGGACTGAGACTACAGGAAACACACATATAACAAGCCAAGGAAAGTGGATGTGGAGGTCAAGAATCTCCGCATTCACTTCTGCGGTATAAAGAGGAATAACACTACGAACATGAACAAATTTCTATTGTCAGCACTGTGCGGGACTCTCCTCTGCGGCTTAGCCAGCTGTGAGGATGACGATGCCATGGACGTCACAGACATAGAAATCCCCGAGGGTTACGCACTTAGCGCCGGCACATCCACCAACTTCATAAATTCTTCATTCGCCTACGATACGGATGCCGACTGGGTATCAAGCATACCTGCCAACCAGAAGCGTTTCACCAAGGGAGACCGACTCTATGACGACGCACGCACACAGAGCAACGGACTGGGCCCCGTGTATGCGGGCTACAGCTGCGGCTCATGCCACCGCAATGCAGGGCGCACCAAGCCTGCCCTGTGGACTCAGATAGGCACCGACCCCGACGGGTCACCCGTCTATGGCAGCGGCGAGTACGGATTCAGCAGCATGCTGGTGTATGTGACACGCAAGAACGGGGCATTCTTTCAGAACTACGGACGCGTGCTGCACGACCAGAGCATCTATGGGGTGAAGGCCGAGGGCAAGCTGGAATGCCGCTGGCACTACCAGAAGTTCCACTTCCCCGACGGCGACGAGTACGAACTGGCCTATCCCGAATACACCATCAAGGACTGGTATGCCAACTATGGCAACACCGACCGGCCCATCAACCCCGATGAACTCTTCTGCACGGTGCGCATCCCGCTGCGCCATGTGGGCATGGGGCAGATGATGGCACTGGACCGCCATGAGATAGAGGAACTGGCCAAGAAGAGCAACTATCCCGAGTATGGCATCAGCGGACGCTGTAACTACATCACCGAGCGCGGCGTGAAGCAACTGGGCCTGAGCGGCAACAAGGCACAGCATGCCGACCTCACGGTAGAACTTGGCTTCTCAAGCGACATGGGCTGCACCAACAGCCGCTACCCCGAGGAGATATGCGAGGGACAGAGCCAGATGCAGGAAGGCTCGATGATGGGCCTCTACTACAGCCAGCTGGACGTGAGCACCGAGGACATGGAGAATGTCGATTACTACATGCACGGACTGGGCGTACCGGCGCGACGCAATGTCAACGACCCGCAGGTGAAGCGCGGCGAGCAGATGTTCTACCAGGCCAAGTGCCACCTGTGCCACGTGACCACGCTGCACACTCGTCCGCGCGGGGCAACGTTGCTCAACGGCACGGAGTTGCCCTGGCTGGGAGGCCAGACCATACATCCCTACAGCGACTATCTGCTGCACGACATGGGCAGCGAGATAATGGGTGTGGGACTCAACGACCATTACGTGAGCGGACTGGCGCAGGGCAACGAGTGGCGCACCACACCCCTGTGGGGCATAGGACTGCAGGAGAAGGTCAACGCACACACCTACTTCCTGCATGACGGACGCGCACGCAACTTCACCGAGGCCATCATGTGGCACGGCGGCGAGGGCGAGGCATCCAAGAACCTCTTTGCCAAGATGAGCCGCGAGGACCGCTCCGCGCTCATCAAGTTCCTGGAGTCCCTGTAAGGAGAGGCCGGGAAACAGATATGAGAACCCCTATAGACCAAATCATAAAGAATTACAGACTGAACATGAGAAAGATATTCACAATGGCTCTCCTGAGCCTGGCCGCACTGCCGGTGCTGGCCGACGAGAACGCTGACATGCAGCCCGAGGCCGAAGAGAGCAAGGGTGCCGTGTTTGAGAAATACAACATCGAGAGTGCCGTGCTCAAGCACGAGACACCGGGCATCGACATGGAGAACGGCGTGCTGGGCATCGCCGACGACCGTGGATTTACATTGCAGAGCAAGGACGGACGCTTCATCTTCAAGCCCTACCTGTTCATGCAGACGCGCCTGAACCTCAACTACTACGATGACGAGGGGCTGGACAAGGCCTACAACCAGGACAACGTAGCCAACTCGGGCTTTGCCATCCCCTATGCCATCCTGGGCTTCACGGGCAAGACATTCGGCCGGCTGGACTACAACCTGAGCATCAACGCGGCCGCCACAGGTGCCAACGTGCTGCAGCAGGCCTGGGTGGATTACTGCGTGAACCCCGCCGTGCGCTTCCGCGCCGGTAAGTTCAAGACTCCATTCACGCACGCTTACCTGACCACGCTGGGCGAGACGCTCTTCCCCCTGATGCCCACCTCGCTCACGGCCACCAGCATCATGCCCTACACACTGAACGCCGTCACGCCCACCATAGGCACGGGCTTCGACCTGGGCTTCGAGTTCCATGGAACGGCTCGGCTCAACAAGCAGAAGCCGCAGGGCTGGCACATGGGCTATGAGGCCGGCCTGTGGAACGGCACGGGGTCTGGTGTGAACACCGCCACCAAGACCTTCTCTGACGACTGGCACATCCCCTCGCTGCTCTATGCGGGCCGCATCACCTTCATGCCCTGGGGGCAGATGCCCGCCACACAGGGTAACAGCCACATGCTCAAGGGCCGCCACATGCTGTTCGGCATCAGCGGCGGACTGAATGTGGAGAGCGAGAGCGAGAGCACCAATGACGCACGCATGGGTGTGGAGTGGAGCATGCTCTACAACCGCTGGTACGCTGCCGCCGAGGGCTACTGGATGCATGTGGGCTTCACCAACAGGCAGAAGATTGACCGCACATTCAACTACTGGGGCGCGTATGGCCAGGTGGGCTACTTCTTCACCCACTATCTGCAGGGCGGCGTGCGCTATGACTTCATGGACCGCAACGGCTCGTCAAAGGACGGCTTCCTCAACATGCCCGCTGTGGTGCTCAATTACTACATCAACAAGTGCAACCTCAAGCTCTCGGCCATGTACCAGTTCACAGGCCGCTATGGGCACAAGACCCAGCTCGACCGCGACAACGACGACCTGGGCATCAGCACCCACACGGCCAGCCTGCAGCTCCAGTACTCATTCTAAATCACGCCCCAGGGCTTTAGCTGACTTTGATTATGACGAGGAGTATAAGAGACCTGAGACTGCTGCCCCTGCTCATGCTGGGGGCGGCACTGCTGCTGGGCAGTTGTGACAGCGGCGACATCACCGAGGGGAATGTGGTGGTGAACAGCAAGGGACACAACATCAAGCTCACGGCCACCATGCACGGCATGGGACAACTGCCGTCGGGCTATGTGCTGGCACTGGCCGGCTTCCAGGACGGCAACAACTTTGCCGTGATGCAGCGGGCGCTTCCTACCACCGAGGCGGACGGCCAGGTGAGCATCACCCTGGCCAATGTGGGCAGCAATGTGCAGACTGTGGAGCTGGCCGTGACCAATGTGCTGCGCGAGCGCATCCTCACGCTGGCCTCGGTGAGGCTGGAGGACTATGCCAACCAGGCGGACACCGTGCGCATGGACATGGGCGAGATGGACGTGGACATGACAGGATGCCTGCAGCAGGGCATGCTGGACAAGGCGTGCATCCAGTGCCATGGGGCCAATGGCCGCAAGGCAGCGGGACTGGACCTCACCAGGGGCAACACCCTGGCCGACCTGGTGAACGTGGCCAGCACCACCAAGCCAGGCCAACTGCGCGTGATGGGTGGAAGTCCCGAGGGAAGCCTGTTGTGGCACATCCTGAACGACGGCGGCGAGAACATCCTGCACTATAACCACACGGAGGTCATCAGCAGCCAGTTCAAGGACAACCTGAGTGAGGTGCGCGACTACCTGCGCCGGTGGATAGAGCAACAGCCTGCACCACAGGAGTAACCACCCCGCCCCTTGCGGGCAAATGACAGAATATTTGTAACTTTGCAAACTAATAGTACTACGACTTATGGCAATGACATATAACAAGATCTGCCTGGAGGACCTGGGCGTGAAGGCCGAGGTGGCCCGCTTCGAGTCGCGCGGCGAGGTGGCAGAGTGGCACGTGATACTGCACGTGGAGCCACGCTGTGACCTGTTCCAGAAGCAGATGGAACGCATCTACGAGGCCGAGGACCGCCTGCCGATGCTCCCTGGATTTGAGGGAGCACAGTATGTAATGAAACGCTACTTCCTGTCCGACAGCACCAACCAGCAGCCCCTCATGCGCAAGCAGCCCCACATCAGCATCAGCATCATCCAGCAGCAGCCGCTCGACGGAAGCAAGATAGCCGTGTGGCTCTACATGCAGAGCCACACGCAGATTGCCAACGAGAACGGCATGGTGGTGGCCTCGCACAACGGCTACCGCCACCTGTGGAAGATGGGGATGCACCAGCACAAGGGCGACAGTGCGTGGCAGACGGAGAGTGTGTTGATAGAGTATGAGGAGGCCCTTCAGAATTTCGGGGCCACACTGGCCGACAACTGCGTGCGCACCTGGTTCTTCGTGCGTGACGTGGACACCCAATACGCGGGCATGGTGAGGGCGCGCAAGGACAACTTCGCCGAGCAGGGCCTGACCGAGCAGACGCACTACATCGCCAGCACAGGCATAGGCGGACTGCCTGCCGACACGCGCGCGCTCATCCAAATGGGCAGTTACGCGCTCACGGGCTTCCAGCCCCGCCAGCAGCGTTACCTGTATGCCCCCACCCACCTGAACCCCACCTATGAGTATGGCGTGACCTTCGAGCGCGGCACCTGCATGGAGTATGGCGACCGCGCACAGGTGTTCATCTCGGGCACAGCCAGCATCGACAACAAAGGCAACGTGCTCTACATAGGTGACATCGTGCGCCAGACCCACCGCATGTGGGAGAATGTGGAGGCACTGCTCAGCGAGGCCAACACCTCGTTCAGCGACGTGATGCAGATAGTGGTCTATCTGCGCGACACCGCTGATTACCAGACCGTGCAGCGCATGTTCAGCGAGCGGTTCCCCGACATACCCACTGTGATAGCCCTGGCACCCGTGTGCCGCCCCACCTGGCTCATCGAGATGGAGTGCATCGCAGTAAAGCAGAGAGACAACGTTGACTACAAGGATTTCTGACCGCCTGCCCTTCCTGGCCCTGGGGCTGGCCGCCGTGGCGGTGGCCACCGCCACACTGGTCGAGGCCAGCCAGGGCACTGCCGTAGCCCACACCCTGGTGTATGGCACGGCATGGTTCCGCCTGCTGTGGTTCGTGGCCTCGGCCTCGGGCCTATACCTTATATACAAGAAACGCCTGTGGAGACGCTCCATGGGCGTTTTCTGTCTGCATGTGAGCCTGCTGGTCATCCTGCTGGGGGCTCTCGTGACCTCGGTGAGCAGCCGCCGCGGCATGATGCACCTGCGCCAGGGCGAGCCTGTGAGCCAGTACCGTGAGGGGAGCGTGCTGCGCCCCCTGCCCTTCACGCTCAGGCTCGACACCTTCATGGTGCAGTACTATCCCGGCACCCAGGCACCGCAGGACTATGTCACCCTGGCCACTCTGCACCCCGGTGACCGCCAGGTGCGCATATCCATGAACCGCATAGGCCGCCTGCGGGGCTACCGCCTCTACCAGAGTTCCTACGACCCCGACCTGCGTGGCAGCATCCTCTCTGTCACCTATGACCCCTGGGGCACAGCCATCACCTACCTGGGCTATGCGCTGCTGGCCCTGTGCATGATGGCCGTGTCACTGCCCCGCAGACGCGGGAAGCCGCGCCGTGCCGCAGCCCTGCTGCTCCTGGGCCTGATGGCCACAGGGGCCAGCGCCAGGGAGTCATTGCCCTGCATCAGCCGCGACAAGGCGGCGATGATGGAGCGCGAGCAGGTGGTGTGGAACGACCGCGTGGCCCCCATGGGCACGATGTGCCAGGAGTTCCTGCTCAAGGTGTATGGCAAGCGGGACTACCACGGCCTCACGGCCACCCAGGTGGTATGCAGCATGACGCTGCGCCCCGAGGAGTGGATGCGCGAGCCGCTCATCCGTGTGGGCAAGGGCGAGTACCGCACGTTTGCCAGCTTTGTCGATTACAGCGCCATGCCGCCCCGGCTGAAGGATGTGGACGGTGCCGACGCTAAGGTGCGCGAGCGGGTGGGACTTGTGCTGATGCTCATGCAGGGCACGCTCTTCACCAGTGTGCCTGCCGAGGGGCAGAGGCTCAGCCAGGCCAGGGTGAGCACGGAACTGCTCTATGGCAGCCTCGACTGGACGCTGCTGTGCATGGCCACGGCCTTTGTGCTGGCCCTGCTGCTGGCACTTGCGCAACATGAGCGCACGCAGTGGTGCGCCGTGCCCGCCTCGCTACTCCACGGCGCGCTGGCCCTGCTGCTGGCCGCGCTGCTGGCCGCGCGGTGGTACATCACGGGGCACATCCCCCTGAGCAACGGCTACGAGACGATGCTCTTCGTGTCGCTGTGCCTCATCTCGGGCACGCTCCTCTCTGGCAGCCGCAGGATGCAGGCCTTTGGCGCGCTGGCCTCAGCCTTCATGCTGCTGGTGGCCCACCTGGGGGAGATCAACCCGCAGATAACACCCCTAATGCCGGTCCTGCACAGCCCCTGGCTCAGCGCGCACGTGAGTGTCATCATGGTGAGCTATGCCCTGCTGGCACTCTCGCTGGTACGGCGCAGCCTGCTGCGGCCGGCGGTGTTCTGCCTGGCGGCAGGCATCTTCCTGGGCGCGGTGTGGGCCAATGTGTCGTGGGGCACCTACTGGAGTTGGGACCCCAAGGAGAGCTGGGCACTCGTGTGCCTCATCCTGTACAGCATCCCGCTGCACCAGGAGTCGCTGCCATGGTTCCGCAAGCAGAGCCACTACCGCCTCTACTCCCTGCTGTGCCTGGCCTGCCTGCTGATGACCTACTTCGGGGTCAACTATCTGCTGGGGGGCATGCACAGTTATGCGGGGTAAGGAGGGAGAGGGCAGCCCCCTCCCAGCCTCCCCCAAGGGGGAGGGGCGTTATACGCGACTGACTCCTGGTGCTCCACAGTACCTATGAAAACGCACCACGATGCGATGCCCCACGCATGCCCCTGCGTAGATTGATGCATGCCGCTGCGATGGCCCACGCAGCGGCATGCCTTTTTGGGGGCATGGTACTGCCCCGTTCCATGCCACGCCTTGTGCTCCCCGGCACATCACACCCCCC
>CAVKOT010000027.1:0-20435 GCA_963658045.1 Opitutia bacterium UBA4654 | reverse complement strand
GTGTGGCGTCGGTGCCCAGTGTCTGGTACCACACGGGTGACTCGCTGCTGCTGCCGTTGACCACGTAGCAAAGCTCGCCCGTGGCCAGCATGTCGGCGCTGATGGTGCCGTTGTAGTTGGCCTTCAGGCCGCCTGTGTAGTCGTTGGCACAGTAGCAGCCCGTGATGGTGGTGGTGGCTCCTCCACGGCAGAAGTTGTAGCTGGTGTGCTGTGCAATCTCGCTGATGCTCCAGCAGTTGGTTACCTTTGAGCCCACGTTGCCCTGCCAGGCCGATATGCAGGCCACGTCACCTGCCGACTCGATGCGGCCCGTGCTGAAGCATCCGGTGATGTTGGTCACGTTGTAGGCATTGGCGTTGCCTATGATGCCGGCCGCCGCATTGTTGCCCGAACCCTCGCAGGTCACGGGGCACATGGTGCCCACATTGGTGATGTTGGTCGTGAAGGAGCCTGTCGTGTGGCCGATGAGGCCACCGCTGTAGCGGCTGCCCTTGACCGAACAGGTGGCGTCGATGAGCAGGTCATGCAGGTTGGCAGCCGTGGCTGTGCCGAAGAGTCCTGCCACGTCCTGCACCTCGACGGTCATGTGGCTGATGGTGTGGCGCGCGCCATCCATCTCGCCCACATAGGGGTGGGTGTCGTTGCCTATGGGTGTCCAGGGCTCGCCCTCCAGGTCGATGTCCTGGGTCAGGCGGAAGTCCAGCCTCTCGGCGGCCCCGCTGTTGACCTGGCTGGCCACCCAACGCAGGGCGGGGGCCGCGCTTATCAGGTAGAAGTTGTCCTCGGCCCGCTCTGGCTGTCCGCATGTGCTGCACAGCCCGGTGGCGGGGTCTATGGTGTGAGGCTTCTGCACGAAGCCTTTGTTCTCATTGGAGTAGGCAAAGTCCTCGGCGGTCGTGCCGTCGCAGTTCTTCGTGCCCACCATATACACGATGTCCTTGCCCGTGAGTGTGGGCAGAGGGTCGGTACCCAGTGTCTGCCTCCAGGCAGGGGCATCGGTGCTCTGGCCGTTGACGGTGAAGCAGAGTGCTCCGCTGGCCGCATCCTCCCGGGTCACCAGGGTGCCCTGCTTGCCATAGTTGGAGGCGCAGTTCTTCAGGGTCACAGCGGTTCCCGAGGCTCCTGCACGCGCCAGGTTGTTGGTCTCGCTCACTCCTGTGTAAGTGTCACAGATGGCCCAGCAGCCGTTGAGCGTAAACTGGTTGCTGCCAGCCCAGCCCGAGATGAAGGCGCACGAGGTGCCCGAGGGTATCGTGCCCGTGAACCAGCAGTTGCTGATCTCGCCCCGGCCTCCGTGGGGGCTGTTGCCTATGATGCCGCCCACTCCGGCGTCACCAGAGCCGCCCTGCGAGGCGGCCACGGCAGCCACACTGCCCTGGTTGCCCAGTCCGCGCAGGATGATATAGGATGCTCCCTGGGAGTGTCCCACGAGTCCCACGTGCTGCAGACCCAGTATGGAGCACGACTCGTCCAGTGTGAGGTTCTCCACCAGTGCGCCACCCGAGATGGTGCCAAAGAGTCCCACGCCCACGCCCTTGGGGTAGTTTATCTTGAGGTTGCTTATCTTGTGGTGCTGTCCGTCGAAGTGTCCACGGTAGGGACACTTCACGCGTCCTATCATGGCCCACTCTGGGTAGTTGCCCATGTCGATGTCGCTGGTGAGCCGCACGTCCATCATCAGGTGCCCGTCAGCCACCATGGCGGCCACCCAGTCCAGCTGCTCGGCTGTGGCCACCTCGTACACTCCGCCCACGGGCGTGAGGAACTCCTTGTTGATGGCTCCGCACTCGCTGCAGCGGAAGCCGTCATAGGTGTGGGCCGGTATCTGTGCCTGGGCCTTGTCGTTGGTGTAGGCCGTGGCTCCCTGGCCGCTGCATGTGGGGGCCGAGGCGTACACCTTGCTGCCGCTCAGGGGCGAGGGGCACTTGTCGGTGCCCAGCCGCTGGCCCATCCCCAGGCGGAAGGCAGCCTCACCGCCCTCTATCTGGTCCTGCTTGAGCAGGGTCACGCCCGCGTCCACGGTGCCCTTGAAGCCATCCAGCGCATAGCAGTTCTCCACGACGGCATTTGCCGAGGCAGAGTTGCGCCCGATGGCACTGGTGCTGGCGTTCATCACGATGTCCATCTCGCCTATGGCCAGACAGTTGCGCACCGTGGTGGTGTTGCTCATCCATCCCACGATGCCGGCACAGTTGGCGGCAGCCTTTCCGCTGATTTTTCCAGAGAACACGCAGCCGATGACTGACGTGCTGTAGTCGGCCTGTCCCACGATTCCGGCGCAAGTGGCATCGCCTGACACACCGCTGTTGATGGTCACGTCAGTCCAGCAGTCCAGCACCGCGCCGCCATAGGAATAGGCGGCCACGCCGGCAGCGTGCTTGAAGGCCGAGGTGATGGTGCCCGTCACGTGCAGGTTGCGCACCACGCCCGAGTGGTAGGCCACCAGCGCGGTGCCGTTGGCACTGCCCGTGAGGTTGACGGTCACGGTGTGTCCCTGTCCGTCCAGCGTGCCCAGGAAACTGCTGGCACTGGTGCCTATCATGGCCGTCTGTCCCGTGTAGTCAATGTCGGCAGTGAGCACAGCGCAGGCCGTCCTGGCACCCCCGTTGACCAGCGCGGCAAAGTCGGCCAGGTCCTGGGCGGTGCCTATCTGATAGACACCACCTGCCTGGGTCAGTGCCCAGGCCACGCTCCCCTGCATGCACAGCAGCATGCCCAGGAGCCATCGAGTGAGGTTTTTGTTCATGTAAAAACTCGGTTTGATTAGTAGTATAGTTGTTCCTTCTCTTCCTTCCTGTGCGGCATGAGGCTTCTCCCTGCCTGCCGTCCTGTCCCCTCTTGCCATTTCCGGAAATGCTTCCGTGGGGCAGGTGATGGCCACGCAGTAGGGTCATTCACTTCCAAAGTTACGGCTTTTTATTCACGCAAAGCACTTGGCCTTCGGAATTTACCCTCCCCTATTGGCTATTTTTGTGCTTTTGGAGGGCTGGTGTGACATTCCTGTATGGTTCTTGTGGATGGATGGCCAGCAGGAGTGATGAGTGCAGGGGCATGCCTGGCAGGCAGGTGCCCACTCCCCATCCTGGTGCCCCCTGTCGCCGCCCTATGCCATCTTGTCCTCACCTGGATATAGGTGGATTTCGGGTTCCAAGCCCCCATGACGGGCCCGCCTCGTGGTGCCTGAAAAGAGGCATCACGGTGCGATGCCCAACGCAGCGGCATGCAATGCCCGATGCAGGCGCATGCGATGGCCCACGCAGCGGCATGCGTTGACTGTCCAGCCCAGGCTGGACGGTCAGCGCGGCGTGCTGGCCCGAAACATCCACCCTGGCAGCCCGCAGTACGCACCCCGCCACACAAAGTTACGGCCCACCCACCTCAGTACAGGTGAGTGGGCCGCAAGCCCAGTAGGATAGTAGTCAGGGAAAGTCCCCCTCCCCCTTGGGGGGTCGGGAGGGGGCTTCCTCAGTGCGCCTCCAGCCAGTTGCTGCCCCAGCCAGAGTCGGCAATGAGCGGGACACGCAGGGTGAAGGCCTGCTGCATCTCCCCGATGACCAGGGCCTGCAGCCGCTCCTTCTCCTCGGGCGGGACGCTGAAGTTCAGTTCGTCATGCACCTGCAGTATCATCTTGGAGCGCAGGTGCTCGGCCTCCAGACGGTGCTGGATGCGTATCATGGCCAGTTTGATGATGTCGGCCGCAGTGCCCTGTATGGGCGCGTTGATGGCGTTGCGCTCGGCATAGCCACGCACCACGGCGTTGTGGCTATTGATGTCGGGCAGGTAACAGCGGCGGTGACACAGCGTCTCGGTGTAGCCCTTCTCGCGGGCCATCTCGATGCTGCGCGTCATGTACTGGCGCACTCCGGGATAGGTGGCAAAGTAGCCGTCGATGAGGTTCTTGGCCTCCTGGCGCGACACGCCCATGCGCTCGGCCAGGCCAAATGCGCTGATGCCGTAGATGATGCCGAAGTTTGCCGTCTTGGCCTTGCGCCGCTCGTCGGGCGTGACCTCGGTGATGTCCTTGTGGAATATCTTGGCCGCCGTGGCCGCGTGGATGTCATCACCATGTGAGAACGCGCTGATGAGGTTCTCGTCCTGGCTCAGGTGAGCCATGATGCGAAGCTCTATCTGGCTGTAGTCGGCACTGAAGAAGAGTTCGCCCTCATCGGGTATGAAGGCACGGCGCACCTCCTTGCCCAGCGCGTCGCGCACGGGTATGTTCTGCAGGTTGGGGTTGCTGCTCGACAGGCGGCCCGTGGCGGCCACCGTCTGGTTGAACGATGTGTGGATGTGCCCGGTGCGGGGGTTGACCAGCAGGGGGAGCGCGTCGATGTAGGTGCTGAGCAACTTCTTCAGTCCCCGGTACTGCAGTATCTTCTCCACGACGGGATGCTTGCCGGCCAGGCTCTCCAGCACCTCCTCGCTGGTGACGTACTGTCCGGTCTTGGTCTTCTTGGCCTTGCTGGAGAGCTGCAGGCGGTCAAAGAGCACCTCGCCCACCTGTCGGGGGCTGGACACATTGAAGTCCATGCCCGCCAGCTCGTGTATCTCCTGCTCCAGCTGTGCCATCTGGCTGGTGTAGAGGACGGAGGTCTCCCTGAGCCCCTGCGTGTCGATGCGCACGCCGTTGCGCTCCATCTGCGCCAGCACGGGCATGAGCGGCATCTCGATGTCGCGGAAGAGGCTGGTGCAGCCCTCGGCCTCCAGTTGCGGGGCAAAGGTGTGGTACAGGCGCAGCGTCACGTCGGCATCCTCGGCGGCATAGGGGCACACCACCTCGGGGGCCACCTCCGACATCTTCTTCTGCTTCTTCCCCGTGCCTATGAGTTCCTCTATGTGGATGGTCTGATAGCCCAGGTAAGCCTCGGCCAGGTAGTCCATGCCGTGCCGCATCTCGGGGTGCAGCAGGTAGTGGGCTATCATGGTGTCAAACATGGGGCCTGCCAGGCGCACCCCGCAGGAGCGCAGCACCTGCAGGTCATACTTCATGTTCTGTCCTACCTTCAGCGTCGCGGGGTTCTCCAGCACCTGTCTGAACTCCCCCGCCACGCCGCAGGGGTCATCCCCCACGGGCACATACCAGGCCTCGCCCTCGCGCACGGCAAAGCTCATGCCCACCAGTGTGGCGCGCATGGGGTCGGTGTCGGTGGTCTCGGTGTCGATGCTGAGCTCGGTGGCTGTGGCCAGGGCCTGGACGAGGGCGGCGCGCCCTGCGGGCGTATCCACCAGGTGATACTGGGCCCCAGTGTCTCTCCAGGTCTGCATCCGTGTGGGCTGTGCTGCATCCGCGAAGAGGTCGCCCTGGGTGGCCGTGGCCTCCTGGGCAGGCCCGGCGGTGGCAAACATGTCGCCCTGCACGAAGCCGCCCGCACCCTGGGACTTGGCCCCGGTGGCAGGCGCGGCAGCCTGCATCTTGCGGCGCATGAGCGTGCGGAACTCCAGCCGCTCGTAAATCTCCTGCAACTTGTCGGTGTCGGGCTCGCTGACAGCCAGGCTGTCCATGTCCAGGGTGATGGGCGCGTCGGTGCGTATGGTGGCCAGCCACAGGCTGGTGCGTATCTGTTCGGCATTCTGCTCGACCTTCTGCCTGAGTGCCCCCTTGAGCGTGTCGGTGCTGGCCAGGAGTGCCTCCACGCTGCCATACTCCTGGATGAGCCGGGTGGCCGTCTTCTCTCCCACACCGGGGCAACCGGGGATGTTGTCGGCGGTGTCGCCCATGAGGGCCAGCATGTCGATGACCTGGGCGGGCCGCTGCAGCCCCCACTTGGCGCACACCTCGGCAGGCCCCATCACCTGGGCCTCGGCCTTGCCCACGGCAGGCTTGTACATGCGTGTGCGCTCGGTCACCAGTTGGCCGTAGTCCTTGTCGGGGGTCATCATGTAGGTGTCTGTGTCCTGCTGGTCGGCCTGGCGTGCCAGCGTGCCTATGACATCGTCAGCCTCGAAGTTCTCCACCTCCAGCAGGGGGATGCCATAGGCCTCCAGTATCTGCTTGATGAAGGGGACTGCCAGGCGTATGGCCTCGGGAGTCTCCTCGCGCTGAGCCTTATACAGGGGGTAGGCCTTGTGGCGGAAGGTGCCGCCCGGGGGGTCGAAGGCCACGCCCAGGTGTGTGGGACGCTCCTTCTGGAGCACCTCCTCCAGGGTGTTCACAAAGCCCAGGATGGCCGATGTGTTCTCTCCGCGTGAGTTCATGCGCGGGTTCTTGATAAACGCATAGTAGGCACGGTATATCAGTGCATAAGCGTCCAACAGGTAGAGTTTCTTCATGCGTGTGTGTGATAATCTGTGTAAAAGTAAGCAAAAAAGGCGAAAGGGTGGCCGTTTTTGCGTAATTTTGCAGCTCAACGGGAATTATGATGAATACATTGGAGTCCATACAGGCACCTGTGCAGGCGGAATTGCACGAGTTTCGCAGGCAGTTTACCGAGACCCTGCAGTCTGACAACCCACTGCTGCACGCGGCTTTGGAGCACATCCTGGGTCGCAGTGGCAAGATGGTGCGTCCCACGATGGTGATGCTCTCGGCACGCTCGGCGGGGACGGTGAACCAGCGTGTGCTGGATGTGGCACTGTCTCTCGAACTGCTGCACACGGCCAGCCTGGTGCATGATGATGTGGTCGATGAGAGTGACGAGAGGCGAGGGCAGAGTTCAATCAATGCGATGATGACCAACCAGATAGCCGTGCTGGTGGGCGACTATATCCTGAGCCGCTCGCTGCATCATGCGGCTCTGACAGGCTCTACAGAGATAGTGTCCACGGTGGCCACACTGGGACAGACGCTGGCTGATGGCGAGCTTCACCAACTGGCCAACCTGGACAGTGACCTCCTGGACGAGGCCTCGTATTATGCCGTGATACGCAAGAAGACGGCCAGCCTCTTTGCCGCCTGTGCCCAGTTGGGTGCGATGGCGGCTGGCGGGAGTGCCGAGCAGGCCGAGCGCATGCGGCAGTTGGGTAGCCTGGTGGGCACATGTTTCCAGCTGCGTGACGACCTGCTGGACTTCTGTGGTTCAGAGTCGCTGGGCAAGCCATCGGGCAATGACATGCGTGAGGGCAAGATAACCCTGCCTGTGATATCGGCCTTGAAGCATTCGGGCAACGAGGAACTGCGCCGCCTGGCCTTGCTGGTCAGAAGGCAGGAGGCCACTGACGAGGACATCAACGCGCTCACTGCCCTGGCCAAGAAGGAGGGTGGGGTAGATTACACAAAATGGGCCATGAGGGAGTTCAGCATGATGGCCGACGGCCTGATTGACGAACAGGCTGACCCTGGAGTGGTGAAGGCCCTGCATGCCTTCGTGCTCTTCATGTCCGACCGTGACTTTTAGTGACTGCCTTCCTGGGGTACTTCCTGCATGGCATCCGCCGATAGGGTAAGATTCTTGCGCCCCGGTGTCCGCAGTAGATGCGGGCATCGGGGCGCAAGAATTAGTGCAGGTTTTCTATGTCGGTGATGGATAACCCTGTTGCCTGGGCGATGCTGATGGGTGACATTCCCATTTGTAGTAGTGTATTCGCCATTCTTAGTTGGGCTTCCTTAATTCCTGCCTCACGTCCCTCGGCCAGCCCCTCCTCGCGTCCCTCGGCATAGCCGTCTTTCTTGGCGGTGTTTATGGCGTTCACGATATCGCGGTAGGCGTTGATGCTTTCCTCGTAGAGTTTGGTCTCCTCGGGGTTGAACTTGGCAATCTCGGTCATAATCTCTGTCTTGTGCTCTATGATGCAACTTCCGTGGCAAATTTACTCATTTTATTCTCAAGGGGTGCACTGGTGTGCGGGAAATATGCTTGTCCAGGACAAAAATGGGGTAGCGGTGGCGTGGTCTCTGTCCAGAAATGGCCGTGCCCCTGCGCTCACCTTATCTGTGGGCACAGAGGCATGGCTATACTTATCACACTCCGCAATGGAGTGTATTCTTTTGGCTCAAAGTCAGATGCCAGTTGTGGCAGCCTCCTCCTCGTCCTTCTTGAAGAGGAGGTCGTATCTGTATTTCCAGAAGAAGGGGTACTGGCCGCGCAGCGACTCACCGTGGTTGAGGTTGCGCTTGCGCACGAAATAGCCGTCAATAAGCGGTTTCACAGCAAAGCCCCACAGAGCCAAGGCAGCGCAGAACATGATGGAGCCTCCCAGGAAGCCGATAAGCACAAGTGCCGCATAGGCAAGTGCAATCGTAAGAAAATACTTCAGTCTCATAATTAAAAGTTTCTAATGGCACAATCCGCTGCTATGGCAACAGCTGTCTCCGGTATAAAAGCAGATTGAATAGTTATCCAAACGCTTGCCCAACCATGGTTGCTGTAGGCATCAGTAACGCAGTCTATAACTCTGTCACCCATGTTGGAGGACTTTGCTCTTGTTGTTTGCTTCGGCAGGAAAGAAACATTCTCATCCCCTTCTGTCTTGTATTTTACAATCCAACCCTCTTCTGTCTCTTCCACGTTGGTGTAAACTTCTCCTACGACAATTCCATCTTTTATGAACTTGGAGAGGTTCATGTAACCCTCTACATTTTTGTTGGGATTCTCTGAGAAAATTATGGTGTACCCAGGTAAATCTTGTACCTTAATAATCTCGTCTGTCGTTCCTGCGGCTCTTGTTTCTCCTGTGGGCTTATAGCATGAGAATTTGGCAGTTGAAACGATTTGCTCGTACCCGTGAGGGATTCTGTTGTCTTGCTCTGGCAATGCTGCATCATTGCTACATGATATAGTAGCAAATGTGGTTCCCAATAATATTGCGAAACCAATGGATGGAAATTTTTGCTTCATAGAATTGTTCTTGTGTTAATAACTCTTGTCTGTTGTTTTTATAGTGCATGCATTTGTAACAACAAAACAAAGTTATGCGTATTTTGCGATATGCGCAAGGAAAGTGTGATAAAATATAAGTTGTAAGTGCCGAATGTGTTATTAAACACATTTTTTTGTGTCTTTTCCTTTGTTTTTTATAAGCACCTCTGTTGTCAAGAAAAGCATTTTTGTTAGGCCGATTTTCTTCTACAAGTGGCTTTTCTTGTCCATCTGTAACTTGTGGGGTTCCTCTGCAAAAGCAGGCGAGCCTGCCGCTTGTGGTGTTGCGGCAGGCTCGATGGTGTGTCGCTCCCTGGTGTGGGAGTGGGGCAGGGGTCAGTTGGACTGCAGGAGTTGCAGGAGTTTGTCCAGCCTGGGTGCCATGATAATCTCCGTGCGGCGGTTGTGGGCGCGCCCCTCGGCTGTCTCATTGGTGTCGATGGGTTTGAACTCGCCGCGCCCGCAGGGCTGTATCTGCAGGGGATTGACCCCATAGGTCTCCGTGAGGATGCGCACCACGCTGGTCGCGCGTATGACGCTCAAGTCCCAGTTGTCCTGGAAGACAGCCGTGTGGATGGGCACCTTGTCGGTGTGTCCCTCGATATATACATCTATCTCCGTCTGCTTGTTCAGCACCTGGGCCAGCTTTCCCAGAGCCTCCCTGCCCTGCTGGTTCACCACGGCCTTGCCCGACTCGAAGAGCAGTTTGTCGCTCAGCGAGACATACACCTTGCCATCCTTCTCGGTCACGGTGAGGTCGTCGCTGCTGAAGCCGAGCAGCGCGTCCTTCACGCTGGCCAGCAGTTCCTTTACCTTGCGCTGCTGAGCATCAATCATGCCTTGCAGTTGCGCGATGGTCTGCTCCCGCTCCTGCAGTTCCTTGATTTTCTGTGCCAGGGAGGAGTTAAGCTTCTTGTTCTCACTCTTGTTGTTGGCCAGCAGGGCCTGGTAGTTGCGTATGCTCTTCTTGAGCAAGGCGGTGTCGCTGAGCAGCATGTCACATCGCTGGTCCAGCGCGGCATACTGTGCGCGGCTTTCCTCCAGCAGTCCGGCGAGGCTGTCGCGCGAATAGTAGGCCCGCCAGCGTGCATTCTCTGACTGCTCAAACTTCTTTCTGCCCACCACGCAGCTGGAGAGCAGTACCGTGGCGAGGCTCATCGCCACCAAGGTCAGTTTCTTCATATCGTCATGTGTTAGGTTTTCTGCATTATGGGCAGGTGCCTTCCTGCTCCTCACTTCTTGCCTTTCTTGCCCTTGACGGTGGACTTCGCAGGCTGTGGCACAGGTGTCGCTGTACTGTCGGCAAACACGCTCCTCACGGCCTCCAGGTAGCCATAGCCGTTGATGTTGTCGGGTTGCAGGTAACTCGTCTCGGTCCACTCGTTCCAGCTGTTGATGGTGATGAGCGGATGCTGTCGTGGATGGCGGTCGGCATAGTCACGTGCCAGCATGAGTGCCTGGCGAAAGGCCTCGGGCGTGTTGCCGCGTGTCACGGCACTGTGATTGGTGCGCGGACTGTTGTCCCAGCCGATGCTCACATGCGGGTAGTAGGGTATGGTGAACGAGGTGTCTATCTTGTTCCACTCCTGCACCGCCCGTTCCGTAATCCGGTCATACTCATCGTCCATCCACAGGAAGTGGGCCCACTGGTAGTGCGTGCTGCTCGTGAAGCCCAGGCTGGTGACAAAGTCATTGGCCGGTTGCTCGGTCTTGTTGCCGTCGAGGCCGCTGTAGTTGAGGTTGGGAGCCCACATGGTGAGCATCAGTTCCAGGTCGGGGAACCCCGCCTTCCTCACCTCCTGGCGGAACCAGCGCAGCGCGTCCCTCGTGGCATCCACTCCGCCCAGGCCGTCGATGAGGTTCTTTATGTCATAAATCATGAATACGGGCTTGCCGTCGATGCGGTAGTACTCGGGCAGGTGGAAGTACAGGTCGATGTTGCGGCGGCATATCCGCTCAAACTCATCGCGGTCCACCTGGCCTCGCCAGATGATGTTCTGCTCCTGGATGCCCGCCAGCCGGGTGTCCCACAGGTTCAGCACGTCATGGTTGGCCCACATGAGGTAGAACTTCATGCGGCTGCGGTTCCTGGCCCGCAGGAATCCATTGCTTAGGGTGGTCTCCATGAAGGGGCGGCCATCGTACCAGTACCAGTCGAAGATGAACACATTCACGCCGTGGTCGGCCGCCTGGTCTATCTCCATCTCCATCACGGCAGGGTCGGCCTCATTGACATAGCCCCACAGCGGGCGGCGGTTCCACGGATGGCCGGGATGGCGTTGCTGCATGGTCATGACGGTCTCCCACTCGCCCATGCCCATGGGCCAGAAGGGACGCAGGCGCGGGTCGTCGGCACAATAGGCGGGGTAGAGGAATGCCGCCACGTCATAGCGGGTCGCCCATAGGGCTTTTGGTATGGCCAGTGCCAGCAGCATCAGTGCTGCGGCCCTCCAGAGTCCTTTTTTCATCTTCTTGTGCTCGTTTTGGGCGCGGAACAGGCTTTTTTCTCTAGATTAGGCAGAAACCCGTGCGCGTTTGATATACTATTATTTATTGTAAACCAATATGATTGGCACGTTTTATGCCCTCTGAGAATCGCGCAAAAAACTCCAGTCCGACCATCGGTGCGTGTTTCGTCGATTCTCAGAGTGGCATAAATCAGAAGTATTTTACCTCCTCGCCTGTCACCTCACTCAGCAGCAGGTTGGCCAGACGGCTCGTGCCCAGCCGGAACCACTGGTTGGTGAGCCACTGCTCACCCAGCACCTCCTTGGCAATGGTGTAGTAGATGAGCGCGTCGTGCACGGTATTGATTCCGCCCGCAGGTTTGAAGCCCACCTGTATGCCCGTCTTGTCGTAGTACTCCTTGATGGCCTGGCACATCACATAGGCAGCCTCGGGGGTGGCCGCAGGCTGCTCCTTGCCCGTGCTGGTCTTGATGTAGTCGGCCCCCGAGTACATGGCCAGCAGGCTGGCCTTCTTGATGGCCGAGGCCGAGGGCAGCAGTCCTGTCTCCAGGATAACCTTGAGTTTGTGGTCACCGCACACCTCCTTGAGCTCGCTTATCTCGTCACACACCGTCTCGTAGTCCTCGCTCAGGAACGCTCCCACACTCATCACGATGTCTATCTCCGTGGCTCCGTCCTTGAGGGCAAGGGCTGTCTCGGCCACCTTCACCTCCAGGAGTGCCTGCGAACTGGGGAATGAGCCGCTCACGCAGGCCACCTCCACGCCCTCCACCTGTAGGTTCTGGCTCACTACCTCGGCAAAGCGTGGATAGACGCAGATGGTGGCCACATGGGGGAGTTGGGGGTAGTCGTTGTCAAACTCGTTGACCCGCATGGTGAAGCGCAGCACACTCTCGTTGCTGTCGGTCGTCTTCAGCGTGGTCAGTTCTATGCTGCCCATGAGGAACTTCCTCACCTCCAGGGTATCGTTCTCGGGCACTTTCTCCTCGATGATACGTGCCACCTCGGCGGCTATCTTGGCATCATCGAGCTGCACGTCATAGTGTGAGAATGCCTGCTCGTACTTGTTCATCTCGCTCATATCTGTTCTCTTATAGTTTGGGGTTGTTCTTGTGTCTTGTCCTGTCCCGCTCGGTCTTCTTGCGGAAGCTTTGCTCCAGTGCCTCGGTCAGGTCTGTGCCGGTCTGGTTGGCCAGGCAGATGAGCACCCACAGGATGTCGGCCATCTCTTCCGAGGGGTCGCTGTGCTCCCCCTCCTTGAACGACTGGTCGCCATACTTGCGGGCCATTATCCGGGCCAGTTCGCCCACCTCCTCGGTGAGCACCGCCATGTTGGTCAGTTCGCTGAAGTAGCGCACGCCATAAGTCCTGATCCACTCATCCACGCGCTCCTGCGCCTCACGTATTGTCATGTCAATCTCCTCTGTGTCACTCCTTGTTCTTGGTGTCCATGCAGATGGTCACAGGGCCGTCATTGAGCAGTTCCACCTGCATGTCGGCACCAAACTCGCCCGTCTGCACACGTCCTGGCAAGTCCTGGCGGAGCCGCTCCACGAATGCCTCGTACAGGGGTACGGCATGCTCGTGTCCTGCGGCGCGAATCCAACTGGGCCGGTTGCCCTTGCGGTAACTGGCCATCAGCGTGAACTGGCTCACTACCAGCACCTCACCGCCTACGTCCAGCACGTTGCGGTTCATCACTCCCTGCTCGTCGTCAAACACGCGCAGGGCCACTATCTTGCGTGCCAGCCACTCCAGGTCCTCGCTGCCGTCGGCCTCCTCGATGCCCAGCAGCACCAGGTAACCCTGCCCGATGCGGCTTCGCACAGTTCCGCCGATGGTCACACTGGCGTGGCTCACTCTCTGTATTACGGCTCTCATATAAGGTCTGTTCTTTCCTACAAAGTTACATTTTTTATCCCTAATCCTGCTTCTTTCTGAAAACCTTTTAACTCCTTTTGCGGTTTGTTCACGCTTGGGCGAGGGTGGAAGGGTAGGAGAAGGGACTCCCTCCTGGCCTCCCCAAGGGGGAGGGACGTGGTGGGCATCCTGCCCGTCTGATACTGCGTACGTCATCGCATGCCGCTGCATCTGTCATCGCATGCCGCTGCGTTCGCCATTGCATGCCGCTGCATCCGCCATCGCATGCCGCTGTGTTGATAGTCGCATGCCACGGCTGTCGCCATAGGTCTGTGGCCCGTTTCCTCCTCCTTGGGGGAGGTCAGGTGGGGCCTCTCCTCCCTCTTTCATTCTGCAGGGTGGAAGTGCGCGTGCAGTAGCGCGGCCTTCTGCGGGCCAATGGCGGCCGAGAGTTCGTCCAGGGTGGCCTCACGCATGCGCTTCACGCTGTGGAATGTCTTGAGCAAGAACTCCTTGCTCTTTGGGCCGATGCCCTTGACAGAGTCTAATTCGCTGGCTATCTGATGCTTGCTGCGCTTGTCCCGGTGGAAGGTGATGGCAAAGCGGTGTACCTCGTCCTGGATGTGCGTGAGCATGCGGAAGAGCGGCGAGTCGGGCTTGCAGCCTATGGTGCGTGGCGGAAATCCGAAGAGCAGTTCGTGTGTGCGGTGCTTGTCATCCTTGGCCAGTCCGCCTATGGCGATGTCCAGGTGCAGTTCGTCCTCCACCACCTGGCGCACAACCTCCATCTGCCCTCGCCCTCCATCGGTGATGATGAGGTCGGGCAGGGGCGTTCCCTCGGCCATCATGCGGCTGTAGCGGCGGCGCACCACCTCCTGCATGCTGGCATAGTCGTCGGGCCCCGTGACCGTCTGGATGTTGTACTTGCGGTAGTCCTGCTTGCAGGGCTTGCCCATGCGGAACACCACGCAGGCCGCCACGGCATCCTGCCCGCTGATGTTCGAGTTGTCGAAGCACTCGATGTGCATGGGTGGCCTGGCCATCCCCAGGAGCGACTGAAGCTCCTTGACGAGGCGCATCTGCTTCTGCTCCGGGTTGAGCTTGTCAGCCTGCTTGATGCGGTCGGCCTTATACTGGAGCACGTTCAGTTTGCTCAGTTCGATGAGTTTTCTCTTCTCTCCCTTCTGCGGAACGGTCACCGTGACATTCTCCAGCGGAAGTTCCACGGGGAACGGTACTATAACCTCCTTGCTCTCACTGCCGTAACGCTGCCTCATTTCCACTATTCCTGCGACCAGGAGCTCCTCGTCCGTCTCGTCGAGACGCTTTGCATACTCAAAGGTGAAGGCCTGGTTGATGCTGCCATTTGTGACGTGCAGATAGTTGATGTAGGCCGTGCGCTCGTGGTTCTCGATGTTGAACACATCCACGTTGTGTATGGTGCGGCTCACGACCTCGCTCCTGCTGCGGTAATTGTCCAGCAGAAGGTACTTGCGCTTCACCTGCTCGGCCTCCTCAAAGCGCATCTCGGCGGCCAGGGCCTGCATCTGCTCCATCAGTTGCCGCTCCAGTTCGGCCGTGTTGCCCCGCAGTATCTCCTTGGCCTCGGCGATGTCTCTCATGTACTCCTCATGGCTCTGCAGCCCCACGCAGGGTGCCTTGCAGTTCTTGATGTGATATTCGAGGCATGCCTTATGCTTCTTTTTCTCGATGCTGTCCTGGGTGATGCACTCGTGGCAGTGCCTCAGGGGGTAGAGGTTCTTGATGAGCTCGAGCAGGGCATACATGGTGGGGACGTGGCTGTAGGGGCCGAAGTAGGTGCCATAGCGAGGGTTGATGACGCGCGTCTGGAAGATGCGGGGGAAGTACTCGTTGGTCACGACGATGCTGGGATACGTCTTTCCGTCCTTGAGCAGGATGTTGTAGCGCGGGTTCCATTGCTTGATGAGGTTGTTCTCCAGCAGCAGGGCATCCTCCTCGGTGTTGACCACGATGTAGCGTATGTCGCGTATCTTGCTCACCAGGATGGCCGTCTTGCGGTTCTGGTGCTCCTTTGAGAAATAGGAATATACGCGCCTCTTCAGGTTCTTCGCCTTGCCTACATATATAATGGTGCCTGTCTCGTCCAGGTACTGGTAGCACCCGGGACATTCGGGGAGGTTCAGTACGATGCCTCTCAGATACTCCTGCAAGTCCTTCTTTTCGCCCATTCTTGTGTGTGTTTTAGTGCGTGTGTTGCCCCATGCGTGTGTGTTTCCCATCCCACCAGTGTGCGTGGAATGTCCTTTTTGCGTGCGTGGGACCCGTCGTTGAGATGCAATAAAGGGACAGCCTCCAGGCTGGAGGCTGCCCCCTCGTGTAATGCTGCGCTCAAATCTTCAGCAGCGTGGTCATCTCCACGCCATCGTCAAAGACCGCCCTTCCATTGAGCCCCTCGCCAGTGAGCTCGATGATGAAGTTGATGTAGGTGCTCTTTGGGTGGAACTTCTGCACCAGGTTGTAGGCAGCCTTCATGCTTCCGCCTGTGGCCAGGAGGTCGTCATGCAGGAGCACCACATCCTTCTCTGTGATGGCGTCCTTGTGGATTTCGATGGTGTCCTTGCCGTACTCCTTCATGTAGGTTTCCTTGAGTGTGTCGGCAGGCAACTTGCCAGGCTTGCGGCACATGACAAATCCTGCGTTCAGCTTGACGGCAAGCGCGGCTCCCAGCACGAAGCCACGGCTCTCGATGCCCACCACTTTGGTGATGCCCTTGTCCTTGTACAGGTCATAGAGCTCGTTGACCATAAGGCGCATGCACTTGGCACTCTTGAAGAGCGTACTTACATCCTTGAACTGGATTCCCGGGATGGGGAAGTCGGGCACGTTGCGTAGGTTCTTCAGTAAAGTTTCATTGTTCATTGTCAGAGACTTATTGTTAAAGTGTTCTATCTTTGTTTCACGTGGAACTCATCGGTTCATCATGACCATCAGCACGCTGATGTCGCTGGGGCTTACGCCAGGGATTCGGCTTGCCTGTGCCAGCGTCTCGGGGTCGATGCGTGCAAGTTTCTGGCGTGCCTCGGTGGATAATGCATGGATGGCGGGGTAGTCAAACTTGCCACGGATGCGGATGTTCTCCAGCCGCTGAATCTTGTCGGCATTCTGTCGCTCCCGCATGATGTAACCGGCATACTTGATCCTTATCTCCGCAGCCTCTGCAATCTCCTCCCTGCGCTCGGTAATGCTGTCCAGTTTCTCACGCAGTGCAGGGATGAGAGGGGAGAGATTGGCCAGGGAAAGCATGGGGCGTGACAGCAGGTCGGATAACTTGCATCCGCGCTGTAGGGGCTCGCAGCCGAGAGCCTCCAGGCCACTGTTGATGTGGACAGATTTTACCGAATAACCCTTGCAAAATGCAATGAGCGATTCTATCTGCTCCTTCTTGCTGAGCCAGTGCTCCAGCCGCTCGGTAGTGGCCAGACCTACGCGGTGACTTCGTTCGGTCAGTCTCGCGTCCGCATCATCCTGTCTCAGCAGTATGCGGTACTCGGCCCGGCTGGTGAACATGCGGTATGGCTCGTCCACCCCCTTAGTCACCAGGTCATCGATGAGCACGCCTATGTAGGACTCGTCGCGGTGCATGACGAATGGCTCAGAACCTCCGCATTTCAACGCTGCGTTCATTCCTGCCACCAGTCCCTGGCCTGCCGCCTCCTCGTAACCCGTGGTGCCGTTGACCTGTCCTGCCATGAACAGTCCCTCCACCACCTTTGACTCCAGGGAGTGGCGCAGTTGGGTAGGGTCGAAATAATCGTATTCGATGGCATAGCCAGGGCGGTAAATCTGCAAGTCCCGGAAGGCGGGTATCATGCGCAGGGCCTCCATCTGTGCGTCGATGGGCAGGCTGCTGCTGAATCCGTTGAGGTAATATTCGTTGGTGTCGCTGCCCTCGGGCTCCAGGAAGAGCATGTGCTCCTGCTTGTCGGCAAAGGTGACCAGCTTGGTCTCGATGCTTGGGCAGTAGCGCGGGCCTATGCTCTGGATTTGCCCGTTGAAGAGGGGAGAGTCGGGCAAGGCCGCTCTGAGTCGCTCGTGTACCTGAGGGTTGGTGTAGGTAATCCAGCAGGGCAACTGCTCCAGCGGCCTGCGCTCACCCATGAATGAGAACTTGTGGAAGTCGTCCTCGCCGTCCTGTCGCTGCATCTCGTCGAAATGCACGCTCCTGCCATCTATCCTCACCGGTGTGCCCGTCTTCATGCGTCCGGCGGTGATGCCGTGCCGTGTGATGCTCTCGGTGAGATGCAGGCTGGGAGGCTCGGCACATCGTCCGCCGGGCCATTTCACCTTGCCGATGTGCATGAGCCCGTTGAGGAACGTCCCCGCCGTGATGATGACACACCGGGCGTGTATCTCCATGCCCAGGTAAGTGCTCACCCCCGTGACGTGGCCGTCGCTCACCAGGAGTTCGCGCACCTGGTCCTGCCAGATGCTGAGGCGGTCGGTGTGGTCCAGCACCTCCCTCCATGCCCAGATGTACTTGCCACGGTCACACTGTGCGCGCGGACTCCACATGGCCGGACCCTTGCTGCGGTTGAGCATGCGGAACTGTATGGCCGTCCTGTCGGCCACCTCACCCGTGTGTCCGCCCAGCGCGTCCACCTCGCGTATGATTTGTCCCTTGGCTATCCCGCCCACGGCAGGGTTGCAGCTCATCTGCGCAATCTTGTTCATGTCCATGGTTATGAGGCAGGTCCTTGCACCCATGCGGGCACTCGCGCATGCCGCCTCGCAGCCAGCATGGCCGCCTCCCACCACCACCACGTCGTATTTCATTTCCATTTTCATCCGCACTTCTCTCTTTTTTCAATGCTTTTTTCGGGTCGCAAAAATAAGGTTTTCTCCCAACATTTGCTGGCAAATCTTGCCCAAATCACAAATTTGGCATAATTTTGTTGCGTTATAGATACTCACTTATAAGTATATGCGCGAGCGAAACAACGTAATTCAATAATCTAATTCAGTTAATTTATGTGGTTAATTAAATCATCCATCGGCAGGAAGGTAGTGATGTCAGTGACCGGCATTGCCCTCATCCTGTTCTTGACGTTCCATGCGTCGATGAATGTGGTGGCCCTCTTCAGTGCCAAGGGTTACAACATGATCTGTGAGTTCCTCGGCGCCAACTGGTATGCCGTGGTGGCTACCCTGGGCCTGGCTGCCCTGGTGGCCCTGCACTTCATCTATGCCATCTGGCTTACCCTGCAGAACCGCAGGGCACGCGGCAACAACCGCTATGCGATCACCAGCAAGCCCGAGAAGGTGGAGTGGGCAAGCCAGAACATGCTCGTGCTGGGCATCATCGTCATCCTGGGCATGGCTCTGCACCTCTACAATTTCTGGTACAACATGATGTTTGCCGAACTCACGGGCGTGCATGGTGCAATCGCTCCTACTGACGGAGCCGCCTTTATCGCCCAGACATTCTCATGTCCCTGCTATACAGTGGTTTATCTGGTATGGCTCGCAGCCCTGTGGTTCCATCTGAACCATGGTTTCTGGAGCGCGCTGCAGACACTGGGCTGGAACGGCAAGGTGTGGTTCTGCCGCTGGAGAGTCATTGGCTGCATTTACAGCACAATCATCATCCTGATGTTTGCAGTAGTGGCTGTAGCCTTCTCATGCGGTTATCGTCCCGCTGACTGCCAGGAAGTGTGTGGCCAGGCAGCACAGACCGAGATGACCTGCCCCATGAAGGGCGGATGCCCCAAGCAGGGCTGCAACGCAGGTGAGTGCGCAGGCTGCCCCCAGCAGAACGCTGGCGACGCTTCCTGCTGCGGCAATTGTGGCGAGTGACATGCAACTCTACAATCCAAACAAATAAACAGAAAGAGCTATGGCTAATAAGACAATAGATTCAAAGATTCCCGAGGGTCCTATAGCAGAGAAGTGGACCAACTATAAGGCGCACCAGCGTCTGGTGAACCCCAAGAACAAACTGAAGCTGGACATCATCGTGGTGGGCACAGGTCTGGCTGGCGCCAGCGCAGCCGCCTCACTGGGCGAGATGGGCTTCAACGTGTATAACTTCTGCATCCAGGACTCACCCCGCCGCGCACACTCTATCGCTGCACAGGGTGGTATCAACGCAGCCAAGAACTACCAGAATGATGGTGACTCGGTGTATCGCCTGTTCTACGACACGGTGAAGGGTGGTGACTATCGTGCCCGCGAGGCCAATGTGTATCGTCTGGCTGAAGTGAGCAACGCCATCATCGACCAGTGCGTGGCCCAGGGTGTTCCCTTTGCACGTGAGTATGGAGGCATGCTTGCCAACCGTTCGTTCGGTGGCGCACAGGTGAGCCGTACCTTCTATGCCAAGGGCCAGACGGGCCAGCAGCTGCTGCTCGGTGCCTACAGTTCACTCTCACGCCAGGTGCATGCCGGCAAGGTGAAACTCTTCACCCGTTATGAGATGGAGGATGTGGTGATTGTGAATGGCCGTGCACGCGGAATTATAGCCAAGAACCTGATTACTGGTAAGTTGGAGCGTTTCTCTGCCAATGCTGTCGTGATCGCTACCGGTGGCTATGGCAACACTTACTTCCTCAGCACAAATGCCATGGGCTGCAACTGCACAGCCGCTATCCAGTGCTACCGCAAGGGTGCCTACATGGCCAATCCCTCGTATGTGCAGATACATCCCACCTGCATCCCTGTGCATGGTGACAAGCAGTCGAAGCTCACTCTGATGTCGGAGTCTCTGCGTAACGACGGCCGTATCTGGGTGCCCAAGAAACTGGAGGATGCCAAGGCTCTGCAGGCAGGAACCAAGCAGGGTTATGAGATTCCCGAGGAAGACCGTGACTACTATCTGGAGCGTCGCTATCCCGCATTCGGCAACCTGGTACCCCGTGACGTGGCTTCACGTGCAGCCAAGGAGCGTTGCGACAAGGGATTCGGCGTGAACAACACCGGCCTGGCTGTGTTCCTGGACTTCAGCGAGAGCATACAGCGACTGGGTCTTGACGAGATACGCCAGCGCTATGGCAACCTCTTTGACATGTATGAGGAGATTACCGATGTGAATCCTGGCGAGAAGGCACGCACCGTGAACGGCGTGGACTACTATTATCCCATGATGATCTTCCCCGCCATCCATTACACCATGGGCGGCATCTGGGTAGATTACGAGTTGCAGACATCCATTCCCGGCCTCTTTGCCATCGGTGAGTGCAACTTCTCTGACCATGGTGCAAACCGCCTGGGTGCAAGTGCGCTGATGCAGGGACTGGCTGACGGTTACTTTGTACTGCCTTACACCATCCAGAAC
>CAVKOT010000026.1:0-20690 GCA_963658045.1 Opitutia bacterium UBA4654 | reverse complement strand
AGACGGTTACTTATAGGATTTATTTTCTGTCCCATACTCTTCTAATCTTAATCTTTCTTAGTGTCGACGAACAAAGTCACATGATTTGAACGCTTGCGGATTCTGTAACCACGTCCCTGTGGTGCAGGCCTCATACGCTTGAGAGTTGTGCCCTCGTCCACAAAAATCTTTGTGATGTAGAGCTCACCATTCTCAGCCTTGCGCTCATGCTTCTGCTCCCAGTTTGCAATGGCAGAGCGGAGGAGCTTCTCCACGTCCGCACTTGCAGCCTTGACACAGAACTTCAGAGTTGCCAGTGCCCTGTTCACCTCCATACCGCGAACCAAATCAACCACATATCTCATCTTGCGGGGAGAAGAAGGCACATTGCGCACCTTCGCAAAGCTTACGGCCTTGCGTGCTTCCTTCCTACTGTCGGCAGCTAATCTTTTTCTCTTTCCCATTATATTATTACTCTTATTTTAACGACTGAAGCCTGCTTACTTCTTCTTGTTACCAGCATGGCCACCGAACTTGCGTGTGGGAGCGAACTCACCCAGCTTGTGTCCAACCATATTCTCAGTAACGTAAACAGGAATAAACTTATTACCGTTATGAACGGCTACCGTATGTCCCACGAAGTCGGGAGAGATCATTGACGCGCGAGACCATGTCTTCACCACGTTCTTCTTGCCACTCTCATTCATGGCCAGAATTCTCTTCTCGAGCTTGACCTCAATATACGGACCTTTCTTCAATGAACGACTCATATTTACTCTAGCTGACTTTAAGGTTACTTATTGCATCTTTCGATAATATACTTGCTGGACTGCTTCTTAGGAGCACGAGTCTTGAGGCCCTTTGCATACAAGCCCTTACGTGAACGGGGATGTCCACCAGACTGACGTCCTTCACCACCGCCCATGGGATGGTCATGGGGATTCATGACAACACCACGGTTGTGTGGACGACGACCCAACCAGCGAGAGCGACCTGCCTTACCAGAGCTCTCCAGGGCGTGGTCAGAGTTGCCTACGCTACCCACAGTAGCCTTGCAGGCACTGAGAATCTGGCGAGTCTCGCCAGAAGGCAACTTAATCACGCAGTAACGACCCTCACGGGAAGTAAGCTGAGCAAAATTACCAGCGGAGCGAACAAGGAGAGCGCCCTGTCCAGGACGGAGCTCGATGTTGTGAATCACTGTACCCACGGGGATGTTCTGCAGGGGCAGAGCATTACCCACCTCGGGAGCAGCGTCGGGACCACTCATCACAGTGGTGCCCACCTTCAATCCGTTGGGAGCAATAATATAACGTTTTTCACCATCTGCGTAATACAACAGAGCGATACGGGCCGAACGGTTCGGATCGTACTCAATTGTCTTTACCACAGCAGGCACACCATCCTTCTCACGTCGGAAATCCACAAGACGGAACTTCCGCTTGTGGCCTCCACCGATATAGCGCACTGTCATCTTACCTGTGTGGTTGCGGCCACCGGTAGAGCGCTTACCGTAAACGAGAGACTTCTCAGGTACCGATGCAGTAATCTCTTCGAAGGTACCTATAATCTTGTGTCTTTGGCCCGGAGTAGTGGGCTTGAATTTACGTACTGCCATCTTTTATCAAATGTTGCTATAGAAATCGATAACATCGCCTTCCTTGAGGGTCACAATGGCCTTCTTGAAAGCGTTGGTGCGGCCCTTGATAAGGCCAGAGCGCGTATAGCGGCTCTTGTTCTTGCCAGCGTAAACACAGGTGTTCACAGCGGTGACAGTCACATTGTACAGAGCCTCCACTTCCTTCTTGATCTCAACCTTGTTGGCATCAGGACGCACAATGAAGCCGAACTTGTTCTGCTTCTCTGTGATAGCGGTCATCTTCTCAGTGACCAGCGGCTTTATGATATATCCCATAATCGTTGTCTCGACTCTTTATTTGTTCAAGTTACCGTCAACCACGCTGAGCGCACCCTCTGCCATAACCAGCACATCGGCATTGAGCACCTTGTAGGTGTTCAGTGCTGCTGCGGGTATAACATTGATACGCTCTATGTTACGAGCAGACAAATTTACGAACTTATTGTTACTTGGCATAACGAAGAGCACCTTCTTGCCAGCAACTTTAAGATTATTTAACACCTCAACCATGGATTTTGTCTTCGGAGCCTCAAAGCTGAAGTCCTCGACAACCACGATGGCATTCTCCTGCGCCTTGTAGGAAAGGGCAGACTTACGAGCCAGCACGCGCACTTTCTTGTTCAGCTTGAAGCCGTAATCCCTGGGCTTGGGACCGAACACGCGGCCACCACCAATCAGCACGGGAGAGTTGATGTCACCACGACGAGCGCCACCGCCACCCTTCTGGCGACCCAGCTTACGTGTGGAACCACTCACCTCACTTCTTTCCTTAGCCTTGGCTGTGCCCTGACGCTGGTTGGCCAGCAGCAGCTTCACATCCAGGTAGATAGCGTGGTCGTTGGGGGTAATGCCATATACAGCATCGTTCAGAGAGACCTTACGACCAGTCTCCTGACCCTGAATATTCAATACACTAACTTCCATTACTTGATAACGCTTACGATTGAACCTTTGTAACCGGGAACACTACCCTTGATAAGAAGGAGGTTGTGCTCGGGGATTACCTTTAAAACCTGCAGATTGTGTGTGGTGACACGGTCGCAACCCATCTGTCCACCCATGCGCATGCCCTTGAACACCTTTGCGGGATAAGAGCAGGCACCGATTGAACCGGGCTTGCGCAGACGGTCATCCTGGCCATGAGTGCTCTGGCCTACGCCGCCGAAGCCATGACGCTTCACAACTCCCTGGAAGCCGTGGCCCTTGGAAGTAGCAATAACATCTACGTAGGAGGCATCAGCAAAAAGGTCAACCGTAACGGTATCGCCCAGATTCAACTCCTGCGTAAAACCTGTGAACTCGGCCAAGTGTCTCTTTGCTGTCACACCAGCCTTGGCGAAGTGTCCCTTCATAGGAGCAGACACGTTCTTCTCCTTGGCATCTTCGAAGCCGAGCTGAATGGCGCTGTAGCCATCCTTCTCAACGCTCTTCACCTGAGTGACAACACAAGGACCCAATTCGATAACAGTGCATGGTACATTCTTACCCTCGGCACTGAAAACGGAAGTCATTCCGATTTTCTTTCCTAATAATCCTGGCATTTCTCTTATTGTTAATTAAATCACTTGAATATTACACCTTAATCTCTACCTCTACACCGCTGGGGAGCTCCAGCTTCATCAGTGCGTCCACAGTCTTCTCTGTTGAGCTGTAGATGTCGATGAGACGCTTGTAAGAGTTCAACTCAAACTGCTCACGGCTCTTCTTGTTTACGAAGGTAGAACGGTTCACTGTGAAGATTCTCTTGCGTGTGGGCAAGGGTATGGGACCGCTCACGATAGCGCCAGTCACCTTCACTGTCTTCACAATCTTCTCTGCAGACTTATCCACCAGATTGTGGTCATAAGACTTCAGCTTGATCCTGATTTTCTGACTCATTTTATGTTTTGATGTTGTTGTTATAATGCAGGGGAAGGAAGCCTGTAAAGAGTCATACGCTTACCGACTCCCTCCCCTTGCTTTACCTTATTATATATACTTATTACACCAAGTCCACGCGGCCCTTGATCTCCTCGAGCACGCTCTTTGCGATGCTTGCGCTCACAGGAGCATGGTGGTCATAGGTCATAGAGCTTGTGGCACGACCTGAAGTGATGGTACGCAGTGCGGTCACATAGCCGAACATCTCGGCCAGGGGCACCATAGCCTTGACCAGACGGGCACCAGTACGGGTAGTATCCATACCCTCAACCTGGCCACGACGCTTGTTCAGGTCACCAATCACATCACCCATGTTCTCCTCGGGAGTGACAACCTCCAGGCGCATGATGGGCTCCATCAGCACAGGCTTAGCCTTGGCACAGCATGCCTTGTAGGCCATCTGGGCTGCCAGTTCGAATGACAACTGGTCAGAGTCCACGGGATGGAAGCTACCATCCAGGAGCTCTACCTTCAGGCTGTCCATGGGGAAGCCACCCAGCACACCATTCTTCATGGCGTTCTCGAAGCCCTTCTGCACCGAGGGAATGAACTCCTTGGGAATGTTACCGCCAGTCACCTTGTTGACGAACTGCAGGCCACCCTCCTTGAAGTCCTCGTCCACGGGACCAACATTGACGATGATGTCGGCAAACTTACCACGACCGCCCGACTGCTTCTTATACACCTCGCGGTGGTTGACCGTAGTCGTAATGGCCTCCTTATAGTTCACCTGGGGCTTACCCTGGTTGCACTCCACCTTGAACTCACGCTTCAGACGGTCGATGATGATGTCGAGGTGAAGCTCACCCATACCAGAAATCACCGTCTGTCCGCTCTGCTCGTCGGTGCGAACCGTGAAGGTGGGATCCTCCTCAGCCAGCTTGGCCAGACCGTTGCTCAGTTTGTCCAGGTCCTTCTGGGTCTTGGGCTCAACGGCGATACCGATAACGGGATCGGGGAAGTCCATTGACTCCAGCACGATGGGTGCATCCTCGTCAGCCAGGGTATCACCAGTGCGGATATCCTTGAAGCCTACTCCAGCACCAATGTCACCAGCGCTGATCACGTCAACGGGGTTCTGGTGGTTAGAGTGCATCTGGAACAGGCGGCTCACGCGCTCCTTCTTGCCAGAGCGTACATTATAAGTGTAGGAACCAGCCTCTATCTTACCAGAGTAAACACGGAAGAAGGTCAGACGGCCCATGTATGGGTCAGTGGCGATCTTGAACACCAGGGCAGAGGTCTTCTCGTCCTCGCTGGGCCTGCGGTCCTCCTCCTCACCAGTCTCGGGATTCTTACCCACGATATTGGGAGTGTCCAGGGGAGAGGGCAGGAACATGCACACATAGTCAAGCAGAGTCTGCACGCCCTTGTTCTTGAATGATGAGCCACAGGTCATGGGCACGATGTCCAGTGACAGAGTACCCTTGCGGATAGCAGCGACAATCTCCTCGTTGGTGATTGAGTCGGGATCATCGAAGTACTTCTCCATCAAAGCCTCGTCCTGCTCGGCAGCCTGCTCCACAAGCTTTGCACGCCACTCGTCGCACTCATCCTTGAGGTCGGCGGGAATGTCATCCACCTCGTAGTCGGCACCCATTGTCTCATCATGCCACAGGATAGCCTTCATGCGAATCAAGTCAACGATACCCTTGAAGTTCTCCTCGGCACCGATGGGCACTGCGAGCACCACAGGATTGGCACCCAGCACATCCTTCATCTGGCGCACAACCTCGAAGAAGTCGGCACCAGAGCGGTCCATCTTGTTGACATAACCGATACGGGGCACATTGTACTTGTCAGCCTGGCGCCACACAGTCTCAGACTGAGGCTCCACACCACCCACAGCACAGTAAGTGGCCACAGCACCGTCCAGCACACGCAGAGAGCGCTCCACCTCGGCGGTGAAGTCCACGTGTCCCGGAGTGTCAATCAAGTTGAACTTGTACTTCTCACCATTGTAAGTCCAGTAGGCTGTGGTAGCGGCAGAGGTGATGGTGATACCACGCTCCTGCTCCTGCTCCATCCAGTCCATGGTGGCTGCGCCCTCATGCACCTCTCCGATCTTATGAGTCTTTCCGGTGTAGAAAAGAATACGCTCCGACGTGGTTGTCTTACCGGCGTCAATATGCGCCATAATGCCGAAGTTGCGGGTCAAATGAAGATCTTGCTTTGCCATTGTATGAACTTATAAGAGGTTAGAAACGGAAGTGTGCGAATGCACGGTTAGCCTCGGCCATGCGGTGCATGTCCTCCTTACGCTTGAAGGCGCCACCCTGCTCGTTGTATGCGTCCATGATCTCGGCAGCCAGCTTGTCGGCCATCGTCTTGCCACCGCGCTTGCGTGCGAAGGCAATCATGTTCTTCATGGAAACGCTCTCCTTACGGTCGGGGCGGATTTCTGTGGGCACCTGGAAGGTGGCTCCACCGATACGGCGGCTCTTAACCTCCACCTGGGGAGTAATCTTGTCGAGAGCCTCTTTCCAGATTGTCAGGGAGTCCTTCTCCTCACTGGCCATCTTGTTCTTCACAATCTCCAGAGCACCATAGAAAATCTCGTATGAGATGCTCTTCTTGCCATCATACATCAGATGGTTAACGAACTTGGATACCTTCACGTCACCGTAAACGGGATCGGGAAGCACCACACGCTTCTTTGGTTTTGCTTTACGCATTTCTTGGGTTTGTTTTTGTGTTCAGGGCTGCATTCTCGCGTTCTTCAACGCTCCCCACCGGGAGGTTTACTCAACCTTAATCTACAACCAAAAACAAAGTTAAAAGTTTCTTGTCCACTCCTCTTCGGTGGCGATTACTTCTTGGCAGCCTTAGGACGCTTTGCGCCATACTTGCTGCGACGCTGTGTCCTGTTGGCCACACCAGCCGTATCCAGAGTACCACGCACGATGTGGTAACGCACACCGGGCAGGTCCTTCACACGGCCACCGCGCACCAGCACGATGCTGTGCTCCTGCAGGTTGTGTCCCTCACCGGGAATGTAGCTGTTGACCTCCTTGGAGTTGGTCAGACGCACACGAGCGACTTTTCTCATCGCTGAATTAGGCTTCTTAGGTGTAGTGGTATAGACACGTACGCAGACACCACGACGCTGAGGGCAGTTGTCCAGAGCGGGGCTCTTGCTCTTGTCCACCAATACAGTACGGCCTTTTCTTACCAATTGCTGAATTGTAGGCATTTTGTTTTGTTTTATATATTATTATTATGTATTTATGTCGAAATTGCTCACAAACGGGTATAGTATGCCCATTCGGGGTGCAAAGGTACTAATTTTCCTCATTTCCACACATATATTTTCCATGAAATTTATTGTTTCTCAGCGAAATTTGTATATTCTGCCAGGCTTTGACACATTGGCATGGCAAAAGCGGGGGAACTGTAAAGCGCACGTCCTGCGCGCCCCAGGAACAGGCTGCCTATACATTATATACTATATACGCGCGCATGCGCACGCGAAAAAACTTCCCCATGACACCCCCGCATTCGCACCCTTTTGCTTAACTTTGCAATGCGCAGGCAATGTCCTGCCCCATGCAGGGCACGCCTGACGGACTGAGCTACACCATCTAACAAGTCACCGCATGAAAGCAAAACCTGTCATCACCATCTGCCTGGCGGCACTCCTGCTGCCGGCCATCATCCTGCCTGCCCAGGGCCATGGGCGGGGGAAGCAGCCCAAGTACACACTCGTATGGAAAGAGGATTTCCACGGAAAGGCATTCGACCCGCACTCCTGGAGCAAGATTTCACGAGGAGCCTCGGACTGGAACAGGCACATGTCTGATGACGAGCGGCTCTATGACGTGAGGGACGGACGGCTCATCCTCAGAGGGATGAACAATGACGGGAGTTTCCTGTTCAACGGACAGAGGGACACCGCACGCTTCGTGACAGGCGGACTCTACACCAAGGACAAGCGGAGCATCAAATATGGCAAGGTGGAGATACGTGCCCGCCTGGGATGTGCCCAGGGGGCATGGCCTGCCTTCTGGATGCTGCCCGAGAGGGGCAACTGGCCCGACGGCGGCGAGATAGACATCATGGAGCACCTCAGCCATGACTCCATCGCTTACCAGACGGTACACTCCCACTACACCTATGTGCTGGGCGAGAAGAAGAACCCGCCACAGTCCGCCATCGGGCCCATACGCCCAGGCAAGTTCAACACATACGCCGTGGAAATCCTGCCCGACAGCCTCATGTTCTCCATCAACGACAGGAGGACATTCTCTTACCCGCGCATCCAGACGGACAAGGCGGGCCAATATCCCTTCGGCACGCCTTTCTATCTGCTCATCGACATGCAACTGGGCGGCAGTTGGGTGGGCGGGGTGCAGCCCGACCAGTTGCCTGTGGAGATGGAGATAGAGTGGGTGAGGATGTACGAGATGCGCCAGCACTGAGCATACACACAAGCCAAATAACGCATCGCGCTATGGAAAACCAGCAGCACAGCACAAGATGGCAGGGACAGGACAAAGGGAGCACATGCTTCCTGGCCTGCCTGCTTACCATTCTCCTGTATCTGACATGGGGGGGGGTATCGCACGCATCGCGACCTGGCGAGCAGGACTCCATCGCGGCCATTGCCGACAGGCTGGGCCGCTTCTGCACGCATGTGCCCCAGGAGCAGGTGTTCGTCCACATGGACAACACCTGCTATTTCCTCGGCGACACCATTTACTACAAAGCCTATGTCGTGCGTGCCGACAGCCTGCTGCCCACTGACATCAGCGGCGTGCTGTATGTGGAACTGCTCAACCAGGACGGCTACCTGGAGGAGAGGCAGACGCTGCGGCTGAGGGACGGACAGGCCCACGGCTCCTTCTGCCTGCCCGACACCGCCTATGCGGGATACCATGAACTGCGTGCCTACACCCGCTGGCAACTCAACTGGGGCGTGCACGAGCACCCCCACACGCCCCTGGCAAACAAATGGTTCCTGCGCAAGGACATGGCCGAGGACTTCTTCCGCGACTATGACAAGTTGTACAGCCGCGTGTTCCCCGTCTATGACAAGCCACAGGCACCGGGAGAATACCTCCAGGAGATGACACCACGACCACTGAGGCGAGGCTATCAGCCGAAAAGCCAGAAGGGGGGAGGAGGTCACATTGCGCCTCTACCCCGAAGGGGGCGCATGGACTGCCGGGGCACCACAGGACATCGCCTTCGAGGCCAGCAACGTCCTGGGGAGACACCTGCAAGGGCAACTGGCCGTGCTGGACGAGCAGGGTGACACCATAGCGGTGGCCCAGACTGAGAACCGGGGGCGGGGCATCATCACCCTGCAGGGCCAATATGGCCGGGCATACCAGTGTGCATTCCGGGACAGTGAGGGACGCACGGCAAAGGTCAGGATGCCCGATGTGGAAGGGCAGGGAGTAATCCTCTCGGTCAGGGAAGAGGCAGACAGACTGGTGGTGAGGGTACACCGCGAGCACATGGGCGACTCTGTGCTCGGCCTCTCCGTGCTCCTTGGCGGCAGGCTCGCGCACAGCCAGAGGGTGGGCAGGGACACCCTGGAGATACCCACCACACACCTCCCGCCCGGCATCGCACAGATCACCATCTATGACATCCACATGAGAATATGGGCCGACAGGCTGGTGTTCGTGCATCCCTATGGCGTGGAGACCTCCAACGTGACTCTCTCTGCCCCTGCCGAGGAGGGGAAGATGCAGCCCTATGCGAGGAGGGAACTGAGACTGAGGGGCCCCGCAGGCGGACGGCTGTCGGTATCGGTGCGTGACCGTGGCACCTCGCCCAGCACGCTGGACAATGGCTGCATGGCCACCGAGATGTTGCTCGCGAGCCAGGTCAGGGGATTTGTCGAGGACCCGCTCTATTACTTCCAGGAAAGGGACTCCACGCACAAGAGGCATCTCGACCTCCTGCTCAGGGTGCAGGGATGGAGAAGGTACAGATGGGAGGACATGACGCACGGCCGGCAGATGAGAGAGCCCTTTGAGCCGTCGCCCATCCTGAGCGGAGACATGAGCCGCTATACACCCCTGGACCAGGAAGACTACTTCTGCCCCATACCCACCGAGAGCTTCGAGCAACTGAAAGCCAAGATGCGCACCGGGGGAAATGGCGGGCCCAAACTGGAAGACGTGCTGGGACTAACAGGCAATGAGAGCCACGGCCTGGAGGGAGACGAGTGGGACACGCAGACGGGCTTCTACTCCTCACTCAGGCATGACCCCGCCGACCGCCAGTTTCTGAGCAAACTGAAGAAGGACGGCATGGTCAGGGCAGAGTTTGCGGTGGTGGTCAACAGCGACAGGCAGTTTGCCCAAAAGGTGGTGCGCACCAGGGACGGGCACTTCTGCATGCAGATGCCCCACTCAGACTCCCCCTACTTCCTCTATCTCATAGGCGCCGACCTGGGAGAGCGCAGGGAGATAATGCTGGATGGTGATGAATACCCCAAGTACAGCGTGCGCATGCGCCCATTCTTCCCAAGGTATGTGAAGCCCTACGGATATTACCAGACCATCCACGACAGCCTGGTGTACAGGGCAGGAAGGGACAGCGGTGAGGTCACAAACCTCAGCGAGGTCACCGTGAAGGCACGCCGTAAGGGGCTTGGCAAGGTGCTCCTGGACAAGCCCGTGATGGTCATCGATGCCTATGAAGCGTTCAACCAGACGGTGGATGCCGGGCTGTCCCCTGCCTGGTATGCCGGTGCACTGTCCTATACCCTCAACCTTGCCCGCCTGTACATCGGGGACATGGGCATCAGGACCTCCTATGACATCGAGCGGCGGTGGAACGGCCGTAGCGGGTCGGCCAATATCCCACAGGCCGACTTCCTGCGCTACAACCACCTGCGCAACCTGCACCGGGTGCGCATCTACACCGACTATGCCCCACGCCTGGAGGGCGACCCCCGCTATGAGTCGCCCGACCAGCCACCTGTGACCATCAGCCTGGAGTGCCTGCCCGACGACATGCAGCGCACGACCTACCGTGACCGCCGCTATCTGATGACGGGCTACAACGTGTGCGAGGAGTTCTACCAGCCACACTATGAGTCACTTCCACCGCCAGAGCACAGGGACTTCCGCCGCACGCTCTACTGGAACCCCGACCTTCGCCTGGACCAGGACGGACAGGCCACCATACACTTCTACGGCAACAGCCAGGAGACCTCACCCGCTGTCACCATTGAGGGTATCACTGATGACGGGACGCTGCTGAGCGGCAGGAGCGTCCAGCCCTGAGGGGCCTCACAAGCAAGAAGCCGCCTCACGGACGACCTCCGCAAGCTCGCGGTCTGTCATGCGCTGATAGACCACCATGGCATAGGAAGGCCGCTGACCGTCCTGCCCGTCGGGCTGGACTGGCAGTTGCTGCATGGTGTACAGATAGAACTTCTTTCCCCGATGTGTGGCCACAGCCAGCACCTGCATGTAGCGGCCTTGTATGCCCTGGCTTGCGGAGCCACGCATAATGAACCCCCTGGCCGCATCATAATACCATTCTGTCCTGACGCAGGGCTTGTCCACGGCATCACCATGCCGGAAACCCACCAGGTGTCCGTCTGGCTCAAACCAGTAGTCCACGAGGCCGCCCTCGCAGGCCACCTCGCGGCTGTCCGTCGGTGAGAGCCGCCCGTCATCCTGCACCTTATACACGCCGATGACCTTCCAGCCATATCCGCTGACCTCATCCTCGATGACGGTGCTCCTCGTTGGCTGCATGCCCTCAAGCACGCAGCACCCGTCAGCACTCATGCTGTAAGTGTGCTCGAACAGATGGCCATAGTCTGTGACTGGCCCCTCAGGGCTATCCGACTTGTCACATGCCGCGAAAAAGGCAATGCTGAGCATCGCCAGCAAAAACGTCCCTATTCCTTTCATATCCTTCCACTCCCGCTTGTTTGGTTACACGCCACTCTCTTGCCCCCACTCGTGGGCTCTCTGCACCACAAAGTTAGCCCTTTTTCGCATAGGGACACAGGAGGGCGAGTCCAAAATTCCAGGTTGCCCGCACGATGAGCACAAGCAAGATGGAATGCCATTCCAGCAGGAACACTTTCTGTGAGGAACCGCAACAAGCACATATTTCCAACCACGGAACCACCATTCCCAAGTGCGGAATACATATTCCCAACTTGGAAACAAATATTCCACACTTGGAAACAAAGAAGTATAGAGTCATTCCTCACCAAGGATGTTCTCCTGCAAACCGATGTAAGCATCCATGCCCGCTCATGCAGGCAAGGTGTCCCGAAAGCAGGATTACCCCCCCCGCAAAGCGTTTACAATTGTTAAAATTACCCCCCCCGTTTAATTTTTGTTAAAGAACTGGGTATGTGGAGCCTGCATTGCCGCACATGTCATCAAAAGGAAATACTTTTGCGCCCGATTTTACAACCATCCAAGGATTGAAAACTATGAAGAAAGAGATGATGAGAAGGCACTACGAGAAACCGCAGATGCTGGTGAGAGAGATTGAGGCATGCCAAATGCTGGCTGCAAGCCTAAGCGGTGAGCCAAAGGCCAGGACGCAGCAACTGGAGGAGGAAACCTTCAGTTGGGAGGATTAAGCACTGGCGGCATTACCCGCAAGCGAGAGAGGACGAAAGATTGTTTCAAGGGAAGAAAGAAATCAGAAGGACTTATGAGAAAGACATTGAACTGGCTGGCCTGCATGGTCTGCCTGGGCGTGCTGGCTGCATGCTCATCGGAGGAGAATGAACTGAAGCCCAATAACGAGGAGGGGCTCACCCACCTCACCTTCACTGCCGGACAGACGCTCACGCGCACGTCCATTGATGGCACGGATGCCTCTGTGATTGACTGGCAGGATGGCGAGAACATCAGCATACTGGACGGCACCAGCACCGCACGCACATTCACCCTGACCAGCGGGGCAGGCAAGCCCGAGGGCGTGTTTGACGGAATGGCGAAGGAGAAAAGCACCTACACCGCCGTATATCCCTGCCAGGCCGAGGGGCTTACACTTGAGGGAAACAGCGTGAAGGGGGCTGTGCTGCCCTCTGTGCAGACTGCCATAGCGGGGACATTTGACCCGAAGGCCAATCTGATGATGGCCAGAACCACAAGCAATGACATGAACCTGCAGTTCCACAACATGACGGCCTTCGTCAAGGTGATTCCCACAACGGACTGCCAGCAGATTTCCATCGTGAGTGCCGACAGCACCAAGGCTCTCGCAGGCACCATGACGATGACACTGGACGGCAGCAACACCGCATCGGCCACCATCACGGACAACCGTACACACATGGTGTCACTCATGGGCGACATCAAGGCCAACCAGACTTATTACATCGCAGTAGCCCCAGGCACGCTGTCCAAGGGCTTCCGCCTGGGTATCACCACAGCCGACGGCAAGCACTACAGCAAGGACGCGAAGAGGTCCTCTACCCTCGCAACCAACAAGGTTCTGAACCTTGGGGACATCACACTTGACGAGAAGAACTGGCTGCCGTATGTGACGTTCTCGGCTGATGGCGAGCAGAGCGTGACGCTGAATGATGCGAACAACGTGATTAACTCTATGGAGTACTCCACCGACTATGGCAAGCACTGGAGCAAGTACGATGTCAACAAGGCTTATGGCTTCGGCAAGGAGATTAGGGTGATGATGAGAGGAGAGAACCCGAATGGAACGGCTGTACAAAATGGCACGAGCCTGCCAGAATATTATTCGTATTTTTCATTGGAGAACGGCAACAATACAGGAGTCGCATGTGCAGGAGATATACGTACACTGATAGACAAAGAAGGGTATAAAAATGCAAATACAGAAAATGCACGGTTCTATTCTTTATTCGGCTATTGTTCGCAGTTAGCCTCTGCACCTGACCTACCAGCAACAGATTTGGCCGACAACTGCTACAATCAAATGTTCATTAACTGTGTTGCGCTTACGCAAGCTCCGCAATTACCCGCGACACAATTAAGCACAAACTGCTACTTTTCCATGTTTTTAGGATGTACATCTTTAACAGAATCGCCCATACTAGCAGCAAAAGAACTGACATCCCATTGCTATTACTGGATGTTTGTAGGATGCACAAGTTTGGAAAAGGTTACTATGCTTGCAACATCTGGTGACATGAGCAAGGAAACAAATAGCCTTGAATCATGGCTTGGTGGAACCACAGGTGGAACCCTCATTGTAGCCAAAGGAATTGGCAACAGCGAAAACCTAAAAAAGCAGGTTCCCAAAGGTTGGCATATAGTAGAACAGGAATAAATCAGACGGACGAATAGCATAAATGAAACAGCCCCGTACCGCAAATGAAGAAGCGGTGCGGGGCTGTTTTTTATGGTTCACACTTTTGCCAGGAAAGCCTCTATGGCCACAAGGGGAATGTTCTCCATCCACTGCTGGTCAGCATATCCACGCATGGAAATGCGCAACCCCTTCAGTCCCGGATTGTCCTTTATGAATTGGGCCAGGGAGCGGGCACGCACATTCACCTCAGCCTTCACCTCGATGGGAATGACACGGCTTCCGTACTGGATAATGAAATCTATCTCCGATGGAGTCCTGGCATTGCTCCAATAGTAGGGAGTGAAACCCATGGAAAGGAGTTGCTGCATGACATACTGCTCAGTGAACGCCCCCTTGAACTCGGTAAACACATTGTCGCCAATGAGCATCTGGTCGGCTGGCGCATCGGCCATACAGGCCAGGAGCCCGCAGTCAAGCAAGAAGAGTTTGAAGGCATCAAAGTCCTCGTAGAACTTGACAGGGACACGAGGCTCCTTGATACGGTTCACCTTGTGTACGATGCCCGCATCCACGAGCCACTGGATGGCCAGTTCGAAATCATTGGCACGACTGCCCTTGCGCACCGCGCCATACACAAACTTCTTGTTCTCCCTGGCCAACTGGACAGGCAATGAGGCCAGCACCTGCCTGATGCGCACCGACTCGGTGGCCGAGGTGTGCTTGGAGATGTCACGCCCATAGGCATCCAATATCTCGCGCTGCAGGGTGCGCACCTGCTGTAAGTCCCCATTCTGGATGTAACTGCTCACCACCCCTGGCATTCCCCCCACAAAGTAGTACTGGCGCAGCAAGTCCACCAGTTTGGGCAGCATGGCATCCACAAGTGCCCAGTCACGCGAGCGCAGCAAGTCAGCCCAGCCCTCATGGCCAGTGGCCACGAGGAACTCCATATAGTCCATGGGATACATGTAGAGCATATCCACCTTGCCCACAGGGAACGACTCCCCCTTGCCCAGCGTGACACCAAGGAGTGAGCCAGCCACCATCACATGATATTCGGAAGCCTTTTCGCAGAAGTATTTAAGGCTGTGCAGCCCCCTGGGCACTTCCTGTATCTCGTCCAGGATTATCAGCGTGTCGGCCGGCGTGGCCCTTGTGCCCGTTATGGCCTGGAGTACCGTGAGTATCCGCTCAATGTCATAGTCGAGGTCAAAGAGCTGTCTCACCCTGGGCTCATCGTCACAGTTCACATAAAGCACCTTCTCATACTCCCTTTCCCCGAAGTGCCGCATTATCCAGGTCTTCCCTACCTGTCGTGCTCCAAGCAGCATCAGCGGCTTCCTGTCCTTGCCATTTTTCCACTCAAGGAGTTGACTATATATTTTCCTTTCCATAAGTATCTATTTAATAAGCAGAAGCAGCGCAAAGATACACTTTTTCAAGGATAAAAACAGCCTTTCACTACACTTTTTCGAGGATAAAATAGGGCCAATGGTACACTTTTTCGAGGATAAGGACTTGCCGGGGACTCATTTTCACTCCCAGCGCACGAGTTCGGCAAGGCGCAGGAAATAGTCATTCGACCAAATGTCCAGTTCCCTGGGATTCCTCACAAAAGGCAGCACGTCAGCCTTCACCTGGCCAATATCGACAGTGGCAAGACGCTCGCGAAGCAATCCCTGGAAACACGGAAGAGACATCCGCTCGCCATTGAACTCCATGACACGCTCCTGCAGATGAGCGAAATCAAGGGGGATGCCATTACGCACATACCATTCAAAATCATACCAGTCCCTGCCCTTCACCCTGTTTTTCCACGCCCGAAAGACCAAAGCGTGCATCTTGCCAGCAAAGAGGCAAGGTAAGGTGAAGCACCTGGCCATAAACGAGCGGGGCTGCAACAGGAGACGCAGTTCGGTGTCAAAACGCAGGGGAGGACAGATGTCCACCTCTATCTTTATCCTCACCGACTTCTCTGTCTGAAATGAAATGTCATACACGTCTGTGTTGTCCTTCAGGAAAGCCGACTCCACACGCCCGAAGTTTCGCTTCTCCTTACGCTTTATCTCCACCTTCCTCCCCACCAGGGCAAACTCGTCCATGATGGGCTGGAAATATCGGGTAAAGTCAAAGTGGTCATCTTGCGCCATCAAAGAGAAGTCCATGTCCTCGCTGAACCTCTGCAACCCATGGAAGACCCTAAGACATGTGCCTCCATAGAAGGCCGCCACATCAAAGAAGCCTCCCTGGGCAAGCCCCGAAAGGATAATCTGCTGGTTGACCTCAAAGGTCGCATTCCTCACGGCCTGTCCTGTGGATAGGTCATAAGCGGATAACATCTTCCTATAAAGTTCGTTCATTGTCCAAAAGTCTTAGGATTGACCTCACGGAGTTGCCCTTCTTGCCCGCACGGGCGTACTCATCCAACACAACGGGGTCAAAGCGGGAGAAGGCGTCCATGTCAAGCCTCAGGTCCTCCTCCAGGAACCTTCTTGCCTCCACCTGGTAGCGTATGTTGAGGCGGGGCATACAGGCAACCAGGTCACACAGGGCCTTCTCGGGAGTGGCAATCACAAATGTGGCGGTTCCCTCATGAGCCTGCGTAAGTCCAAGAGAAAAGGTTGCAGGGGACATGCACTGATAAGAGAACATCCCCAAGGGGGTGTCAAAGTCACGCGAATGCTTCAGAGTCACAGACTGGGTCACATATACAGCCTCGGAAATCAGTCCATAGTAACGCAAGGCCGAATGCATGGAGACGTAGGAGGGAGCATAAAGATGATTGGCGATGAGCCCCAGGGAGAGGCTTCCCAAGCCAGCTTCGGGACGGGCCACATACAGCCCCCTCTTCAAGCGTACAATATCACCGGCACGCTCCAGATCGGCCACCTTGTTGCCCTTGGCCTTAATGGCCGGATAGAGCGATGCGATGGCCGAGGAGGTGACTGGCACATTGCCCAATGTATCGATTACCCTTCTTGTCATGCCGCAAAAGTAGTAAATTCTGGTACAGAAAACAATGTTTTTCTCCATTTTCTGTACTCATGTTGACTGTTTTGCTCATTCTGTACATCCATAGAGGCTGTTCCATACCCTTGCGGTACAGTCATGAGCAAGCACCGGCAAGGGGCACGAATGGGGCGGAAAGAAAAGAGCCCAGCCCCGAACTATACATTATATATAGCACGGGGCTGGACTGTTGCTTATGCGTCAGGACACTCAAGTCCCGCGCATGGGAGACCGTGGTTACAGGCCCAACTTCTTCTTGGCCTTGGCGGCAGCGTCCTGCACAGCCTTGTCAGCCTTGTCACTGGCCTTGCTGGCAGCCTCATCCACCTTCTCGTTGGCCTTTGCCTTGGCATCCTCCACTGCCTGGTCGGCAGCAGCCTTTGCGTCAGCCTTCGCCTTGTCGGCAGCAGCGTTGGCAGCCTCCTTGGCTGCGTTGGCATCAGCCTTGGCCGCACTCTTGGCATCCTGGGCAGTAGCCTCGGCACTGGCAGGCAGGTTCTTCACCGCATTCACCAGGCTGCTCACGGTGATGGTGTTCACGTCCAGCTGCTTCAGTTTGTCGGCATTCTGGTCCACGAAAGCCCTGAGCTGGCTGGCATACTTCTCTGCCTCGGCCTGGTCACCATTGTCCAGGGCCTTCTGAACCTCCTGTGCAGCCTGGTCTATGGCGGCCTTTATCTGCTCTGCGTTACCACTCTGCAGGGTCTCGGTCAGGGTAGCCTCCACGTCCTCGGTAGTGTCCTCGTCCAGGGTAGCCACGGTGTCAATGGCCAGCGAGTCCTCCTCGGCCACCTTGCTGCCTGTGTTCCCCCCGCAGGAGGAGAACATGATGACAGCCGCTGTGGCTGCCAGTGCAAAAACCTTTTTCATCTTTGTCTCTTATGTTTTATTGGTTAAACAATATCCGTCAACGCAGTATCTTGCGCACCCGCCCATCCTTGCGCACGAGATTGATTCCTGCCACCGGCTTGCCATGCCTCACCCCATCGGTGGAGTAATAGGCGGCCACAGACTTGGAGGCATCCCCGGACACGGGAGCCTGCACACTGGTGGGAGGCGTGCCTATCACTGGCACCACCATCTCGTCCTTGGTCATGCGCATAATATTTCCATGAACCTCGACAGTGCCGATGTACATGCGGCGGGGGTTGACACTCTCCTTGGAGTCATGGGCATGGAACACGATGCGCAGTTTGCCCTCCTTGTCCGTAAAGAGGGAGTGATGACCTGTGCCATAGAGCCCATTCCACTGGTGCAGGAAGGGGCTGTACTTGTCCTGCTTGACCCAGCTGGCCCTCGATATGCTGTTGGTGCAGGCATAGCCCACGGCATAGTCCTGGCTGCGGAAGTCGTTGGCCGAATAGGTGAGGAAATAACGTATGCCCTGCTTGATGACATTGGGGCCCTCGGCCACCTTGCCTAATTTGCACTCCCAGGGTTCTGTGGCCGAGAGGCATTTCCTGAGCGTCTCTGCCACAGGCGTGATGTAGTCATCAGCGAGGCGCACTTGCCAGATGCAGTTGCCATCGGTGAAGCGCACGAAGAAGAGGTAGGCCGTGCCATCGGTGTCAAAGAACACCGAGGAGTCGATGCACTTCTCATCCCCAAGCAGACTCTCCATCTGATAGGAGCCCACCTGGCGGAAAGGGCCTATGGGCGACTTGGCCGTGGCAGCATAGAGGTGCTCGTTGGCCGAGTAGTACATGATATACTTGTCACCCACATGATACACCTCGGGAGCCCAAAACCAGCGGCTCTCGGTGGTGTTTGTCTTGTTCAGGGCCAGGCTGCGACGCCTCCAGTACTTGAGGTCGGTGCTTGAGTAGCAGAGTATGCCGTCGGCATCACAGGTGCCATAGGCATAATAGGTGCCGTTCTCAAGCAGGATATAGGGGTCAGCCAGCGTGAGCTGGCTCTTCTCGGTCTGTGCCATGGCCTGCTGGCACAGGCCGGCAAGCAAGGGGAGCAGGAGAAGCAGGAGTCTTTTCATCTTATTCACTTGTTGTTCACTTCTATTATTCGACAATGTGCCATCTCTTTCATGCCTACTGATATGGAATGCGAACCATCAGCGCACCTGCCATCCGGCCGCCTTGGCCATTTTGAGGGGAATCTCGGTGTTGTCAATGCGCCCCTGTATCTGCTCGGCCCCCACGCCAATGGCGAAGCAGGGGACATAACCATCACTATGGCCACCGCTCATCCAGCCAACCTGGGCACACTCCGACATCACCCTCTTGATGGTGCCAGCAAACTCGTCATCCTTCTGATAAAGCGACTTGCTATCAACACCCTTACCCTCAAGCACCCTCTGGAAGGAACGCTGCAAGCGGGCCGTCTGGTCATCGCTCACCTTCACATCGCCCCAGAAGCCGAAGTTGTCAGCCAGGAAGCCCTTGGCCACCTCCCACGTGTACTTGTCCCCATACTTGTCATGCAGCTTGTGCAGTTCGCTTCCCAGCCTCGCAATGCTCATGCGCTGGCTGGCCACGGCCTTGAGGTTGATGTCATAGGAGCCCTTGCCCAGCACCAGTCCGCCTGTCTCATGGTCAGCCGACACCACGATGAGTGTCTCGTCGGGATGCTGCTGGTAGAACTCATAAGCGACCTTCACCGCATTGTCCATGTCTATCAACTCGTGGATAAACGCCAGGTCATTGGCATGGCAGGCCCAGTCTATCTTGCCACCCTCCACCATCAGGAAGAACCCGTCCTTGGCTGCCTGCTTCCTGGTGAGGAAGTTGATGGCCGCGCGGGTGATGTCGCACAGCGAGAGGTCACTGGCCGTGCGGTCCAGGGCATAGGGGATGCTGCCCCGGTCCTGCCTGCTGGCCTCCTCACTCTGGAGCAGGATCATCTTGTCAGCCTTCTTCCCCTTCTTCTGATAGTCCTTATAGCCACGGGCGATGGTGTAGCCTGCATCCTTGGCCTGCTGGTAGAGGTCGGCCCCGCCATCGGGGTTCTGAGGCTTCACGAAGTCGGAACCCGCAAAGAAGTCAAAGTCCGACTGGACCAGTTGCTGTCCTATCTTATAGGCCTCCCCGCGGTTTCCCACATGGGCATAGAAGGCTCCCGGCGTAGCGTGGTCCACGCTCACGCTGGTGGTCACGCCCACAGCCGCTCCCGCATCATGTGCCCACTGGGCAATGCTGTAGATGGGAGTCGTCAGGTCCTTGAGCACTCCCAGCGCGCCATTCTTGGTCTTGTGGCCAGTGGCCAGTGCCGTGCCTCCTGCGGCCGAGTCTGTCACGCCATTGGTGGCACTCTGTGTGTTCACCATGGCCGAATAGGGGAAACTGGGGAAGCAGAGCGGTGTGATGCCGATGCGCCCGTCCAATGCACCCAGATAAGTCTCGGCAGCATTCACCTGGTTAACACCCATACCGTCACCGATAAAGTAAAACACATACTTGGCCTTTCCCTCGGCCATAACAAACAGAGCCACCAGGAAGAGGCTCAGAAACGCGGTTATTCTCCTTCTCATATATTATGGTTATAGTCTTCCCACTGGCAAAGTTACGACTTCTCGGTGAATTTCCCTTGTTTTTTGCAAGACCTTTATTCCACAGGGGAAGTGAAAACTGTGATACTGGCGGAAGATGCACATTTATCCTATCTTATTCTATGCGCAAAGAAATCAATAGCATTTTGAGGTCATTAAAAGGGGAATTGGATTGCTGTCTATAGAGTAATCCCTGCTCATATTGGAACAAGCATGATAAAAGTGATAAAACAGGATGCCGTATCTCCTTCGCCCCCCACTTCGCCCTATTCATTCCGTGCCATTTTTATGTTGTATAACACACGGTTCGGTTCAAGATGGTTCACATATAAAAATAATTGCACTTTCATTTGGTAGGGGGGGGTAACTTTATAACTTTGCAATAGTGAGATGTCAACTATGTTAAAC
>CAVKOT010000025.1:0-20973 GCA_963658045.1 Opitutia bacterium UBA4654 | reverse complement strand
CTGTAGAAGGTTCCCTTGGGGATGATGACCGCCTCCTTCGACTCGCCCAGCTGGAGATCGACATAGTAGGTCTGCCCCGTGCGTATGTTGGCAGGACGCTCTCCACGGAACACGAAGTCGATGCGGAAGCGCCCGTCCCTCACCTCGGGATACACCTTGCGCAGGACCAGCGTGTATTCCTTGCCGTTCTGCTTGAAGGTGGCAGTGAGCCCCGTCTGCACGCGGTCGATGTAGTGCTCATCCACGCGGGCCTGCACCTTGTAGTCACTCAGGTCATTGATGACCCCGATGCGCTGCCCGGCCGACACGTGCTGTCCCAGTTCCACGTCCAGCAGTCCCAGTTCGCCCGAGATGCTGCTGCGCACCTCCAGCCGTGCCTTGCGCTCGCGCACCAGTTGCACGTTGCGCTGCATCGACTCCAGGTTGTCATTCATCTGGTCCATCTGTGAGCGTCGCAGTTGCGCGTCCTTGCGCAGCCTCTCGGTGATGAGGTCATGCTTCTTGCGTGCCAGCTCATAGTCCTCCTTGGCCTTCAGGTAGTCCTCCTTGGCCACCAGTTGCTCGTCCCACAGGGCCTTCTGGTGCTCATAGGCGCGCTTCTTGGTGATGACGTCCTGTGAGAGCTGCAGTTCCTCGTTGGAGTTGGAGAGTTTGTCCTGCTCCATGGTAATCTGTGTGTTGCGCAGGATGTTCTGCTTCTCGGCCAGTTCGCTCTCGGCGTTGAGTATCTGCAGGTCCAGGTCAGAGTTGGAGAGGCGTATGATGACCTGTCCGGCCTGCACGTGTGCTCCCTCCTCCACGACCTTCTCCTGCACGATGCCACCCTCCTCGCTGCTTATCTGCACGGTGCTGATGGGGTTCACCTGCCCATCCACCGACACATAGTCGTTGAACCGGTCGCGCTTGACCTCGCCTATGTTGAGTCCCTTGCGGTCAACCCTGAGCGTGGCCGAGAAGTTTGTGAGTCCCAGTGCCACCAGCACGCCCACGAGCACGATGCCACCTGCTATCCATCCCCAATACTTGCGTGGGATGAGGTAATGCTTCTTCTGAATTTGTATGTCCATAGTTTTTATGCGGTTTTGCGGTTTTATGGTTTTGCGGTTATGCGGTTCTTTTCTTGCGGTCTTGTGGCTGTGTGGTTATGCGGACTTGCTTCCTGCGGAAACCGTAAAACCGTATAACCACAAAACCGTAAAACCGCCCCCAGGGCTTACCTCACCAGAGGTGAGCCCTGGTAATACTCCACCAGCCGGCGCTTCATCACCAGGAGCATTTGCATCTGCAGCGTCTTGATGCGGCTCTCAAGCAGGGTGCGTGCCGAGGTCTGCAGGTCAAAGGTCGAGAGCATGCCCTCCTCGAAACGGCGGTTGGTGGCGTGGTAGGCGATGGAGTCCGACTCCTGCTTGCGGTTCATCTGTGCCAGTTCGCGCTCGTAACCCTGCATGTCCATCACCGCCTTGGCCACGTCATCGTGCACCTTGCGCCTTTGGTCATCCAGGTCAATGAGCGACGTTTGCCAGTTGTTCTTGGCCTGCTTGAGCGCGTGCCAGTTACCCACGCTCATGAAGGGCAGCGAGAGCGTCACCCCGAAGTATTCACCACGGTTGTTGCGGAACTGTGAGCCGAAGGGTGTGGCGCTGCCCGCATAGGATATGTTGCGGTAGTAACTCGTGTAGATGCCCGCGCTCAGGGTGATGGATGGCATCAGGTAGCCACGGCGGATGCGCACACCCAGGCGTGCCGTCTCGGCATTGAACTCGGCCTCACGCAGCGTGGGGGACAGGTGCTGGAAGGTGGCCCACACCTGCTCGGCATCTGTGTGCTCGGCCAGGGCGGGCTGTGCGACATCCATCTGCAGGCTGATGGCCAGGGAGTCCCGCTCTGGAAAGTTCATGGCGGACTTCAGGTCGAGCAGTGCCTGCGCGGCTGCATTCTGCTGGTGCGTGAGGTTGTACTCGTCCTCGGCCACTTGCGACTCTATCTGCACCACGTCGGGACGGCCCTTCTCGCCCAGTTCGTACAGGGCCTGGGTCTTGGTGAGCAGCCGCCGGCTCTCGTCCAGTTTGTCCTGCGCGATACCTATGCAGGCCTGTGCGTAGGCTGCCTCGATGTACTTCTGCATCACATCGGTGGCTATGTCATCGGCCACGCGCTGCCGGGCTGTCTGGGAGAACTGCCTGGCGAGGCGCGCCTGGCGGAAGGCGTTGACGGTGGCAAAGCCGTCGAAGAGGTTGAGCGAGGCGTAGAGTTGCCAGTAATTGTTGAACGTGGTCACATTATTATATGTGTTCGTCTCGGGGTCCACGTTACGTCCCCACTGGTATTGTCCGCTGAGCGAGGCTCCCAGCGAGGGCAGGAAGTCCGACATGGCCTTGCGGTAGTCCTGCTCCCGTTGCCTGGTGGCTATGCGCTGCCTCTGCACGTCGCTGGCGTGTGTGATGGCATAGCGCATGCAACTGTCCATCGTCCATATTCCCTCCTGTGCCCGCAGCGATGCTGAAGCCAGCAGCACCAGGGCCGCCATGAGGATGTGTGTGATACTCTTTCTTGTCATCTGCATATTTCTTGTCTCTCTGCCCTTATAGGTTGCAATGGGCGTGCCAAACTCTTTTTGTGTCTCATTCATAGCCGGTTGTGTAAAAAGCGCGATTGGACGAGTGTCTAATTCCTGGACACTGCTGTACAAATGTTGTACAGGCGCGTCGCTCCTTTCAGCGCAAATGCGTACTTTTGCAACGGATTTAGCCGTAGAGACAAGGAAGATGACAAAGCAAGGGACACTACTCGTTGTGGATGACAACCGCAACATCCTCACCACCGTGCGCATGCTCATGGAGCCTGTGTTTGAGCACATCATCACTATCGCCAACCCCAATGGCATACCCGCCCACCTGCGTGAGGTCAGGCCCGATGTGGTGCTGCTCGACATGAACTTCAGCAAGGCCGACAGGTCAGAGTCTGCCCCCATGCAGGACGCAGGCGAGGGTGCACCACGGTTCAGCACAAACAATGGCAACGAGGGGCTCTACTGGCTGAGGCAAATACGCCAGTTGGCCCCGCAGGTGAGAGTGGTGCTCTTTACCGCATACGCCGACATCGACCTGGCCGTGAGGGGTATCAAGGAGGGAGCCTCTGACTTTGTGGTGAAACCCTTTGAGAACAGCAGGATGCTGGACGCGCTCATTGCCGCGCGCGACAAGGGTAAGGCTCCCGCGCGGCAAGAGGCCACCCGGACTGGCCAGGGCATGTACTGGGGCGAGACTGAGGCCATGACCGCACTCCGACGGATGGTGGAGAAGGTGGCCATGACCGATGCCAATATACTGATAACGGGCGAGAACGGAACGGGCAAGGAGGTGCTGGCCAGGGAGATACACCGCCTGTCGGCACGCTCCTCGGCGCAGATGCTGCCCGTGGATATGGGCGCCATCAGCGAGACACTGTTTGAGAGCGAGCTCTTCGGACATGTGCAGGGAGCCTTCACCGATGCCAAGGCCGACCGCCCTGGCAAGTTTGAACTGGCCAGCGGGGGCACGCTCTTCCTCGATGAGATAGGCAACCTGTCCTACGGCTTGCAGGCCAAGTTGCTCACGGCCCTACAACGCCGCTGCATCGTGAGGGTGGGCGGCAGCACGGAGATACCGGTGGACGTGCGTCTGGTGTGCGCCACCAACCGGGACCTGCAGCAGATGGTGGGTGAGGGGACGTTCCGCGAGGACCTCCTCTACCGCATCAACACCATCCACCTGCATCTGCCCTCATTGCGCCAGAGGGCGCAGGACATCGTGCCACTGGCCAGGATGTTCGTGGCCAGGTATGCCGACATGTATGGCAAGGAGGGGCTTCGCCTGGCCGATGCTGCCGAGAGCAAACTGGCCTCCATGCCCTGGTACGGCAACATACGCGAGCTGCAGCATGCCATGGAGAAGGCTGTGATACTGAGCGAGGGCGGTGTGATAGAGGCCGGGGACATTGATGGGGGAACTGCCCGCAGGGAGAAGCCCATCGACGAGGTGCAGACACTGGACGAGATGGAGCGGCGCATGATAGAGAAGACCATACGCGAGTGCGGGGGCAACCTGTCGGTGGTGGCCGTGCGGCTGGGCATATCCAGGCAGACATTATATAATAAGATAAAGAGGTATGGACTGTAGCACGCCCCTCCTGCTTGGCCTGCTGCTCCTGACCATGGTGGCTTATGTGCGCCTGTGGCGCAGGCACAGGCGTGACAAGGCCAACCTGCGCCTGCTGTTTGACGCTGTGGAGAATGCCGACTACACCTTGCGCTTCGCCGAGCGTGGGAAAGTGAGTCGCAACAGCATCAATCACTGGCTCAACCGCATCAAGGAGGTGCTGCAGCGGGCCAGGGATGAGCAGATGGAGCGCGAGCGATACTTCGAGATGGTGCTCAACGCCACCGACACGGGACTGATGGTGGTGGATGAGCGTGACAATGTGCTGATGCACAACCAGGCCGCCTTGCGCCTGCTGCACACCGATGTCTTGACACACATGAGCCAGATACCGCCCAAGGTGCTGGCCGACGAGCGGCTGTCGCGCCATGAGACCACCACAAACCTGCGCGGGAAACGGGTGCGCATCATGGCCTTGAGCAATGTGGAGGGTGAATTGGACAACCGTGAGGTGGACTCGTGGATAAAGTTGACCCGGGTGCTCACGCATGAGATTATGAACACCATCACGCCTGTGACCTCGCTGAGCGGCACCTTGCTGGCACGCATGGAACAGGATGAGAAGGGTGGGGGACACGCTGATGCCGAACTGCGCACGGGGCTGGAGACTATCAGAAAGACAGGTGAGGAACTGCTCAGGTTCGTACAGACCTACCGCCGCTTCACTCATGTGCCCACTCCCTCGCCCACGCTCTTCTATGTGCAGCCCTTCCTCCAGCGCATGGCCTCGCTCTGTCCCAGGGCGGTGGAGGTGCAGGTGGAGCCGCATGACCTGCTGGTGTATGCTGATGAGAGTTTGCTCTCGCATGTCGTGAGCAACCTGCTGAAGAATGCGGTGGAGGCCACTGTCCAGGGCGGGAGTATAAGCATCAGGGCATGGAGCGATGAGCAGGAGGCCATCATCGTGGATGTGACGGACACGGGCGAGATGATACCCACCGATGTGGCCGAGCACATCTTCGTCCCCTTCTTCACCACCAAGTCCGAAGGGTCGGGCATCGGTCTCTCCCTCTCCCGACAGATAATGCGCGCCTCGGGAGGCACGCTCACGCTGCATCAGGATGAGGCCGTTGGCACAGTCACCTTCCGCCTGCGCTTGCCCTGAACTGGCATTGGGGGATTAAATAAAGGAGGCATCCTGGGACTTCAACTGTCCCTGGATGCCTCCTTCTGTATGCGTAGCGCGCCCTGTCAGCCAGCCAGGGCCTCGGTGTCGAGCGCAATCATCAACTCCTCGTCGGTGGGTATGCAGCACACGGTCACCTGGCTGTCATCGGCTGAGAGGATGGCCTCGGTGGCACGGCAGGCACGGTTCTTGGCCTCGTCCATCTTCACACCCATGAACTCCAGTCCCTGTGTGGCACCCTCGCGCACCTCCCACTGGTTCTCGCCTGCGCCACCGGTGAACACGATGATATCCACTCCGCCCATGGCGGCAGCATACTGTCCGATGTACTTGCGTATGCGGTAGGCGTACATCTCCTTGGCCAGGCGGGCCTGGTCATTGCCATTGGCGATGCCTGCCAGGATGTCGCGGAAGTCGCTGCTCAGCTGGCTCACGCCTGCCAGACCCGACTGCTTGTTGAGCAGGTTGCTGATGCCCTTGGTGTCCAGGCCGAGTTTGTCCATCAGGAAAGTCACAGCGCCAGCGTCGATGTCGCCGCTGCGTGTGCCCATCATCAGGCCTTCCAGGGGAGTCAGACCCATGGAGGTGTCCACGCACTTGCCGTCCTTCACGGCCGCGATAGAGGCTCCGTTGCCGATGTGACAGGTGATAATCTTCTTGCCCTCGCCACTCTCCAGGCCCAGGAACTTGCACACGCGCTGTGAGACATAGCGGTGGCTGGTTCCGTGGAAGCCATAGCGGCGCACGCCATACTTCTTGTAGAGGTCATAGGGCAGGGCATACATGAAGGCATAGTCGGGCATCGTCTGGTGGAAGGCTGTGTCAAACACACCCACCTGGGGGATGTTGGGCAGCAAGGCCTTCACGGCATTCACGCCCTTGATGTTGGCCGGGTTGTGCAGTGGAGCCAGGTCGTTGCAGGCCGCGAATGCCTCCATCACCTCGGGTGTGAGCAGTACCGACTTGTTGAACCGCTCGCCTCCGTGCACCATGCGGTGACCTACGGCCCCCAGTTCATTCAGGTCCTTCAGCACCGCATACTCGCCCTTGGTCAGCACCTCGAATATCCATTGCACGCCTGCAGTGTGCTCGGGCACGGGGCGCGACATCTTGTGCTTCTCGCCGTTGAGTTTTACGTTGATGAACGAGTCGGGCAAACCAATCTTCTCGATGCCACCGCTGGTGATGACCGAGTGGTTGTCCATGTCATAGAGTGCATATTTAATAGAACTGCTGCCACAGTTGAGTACTAATATTTTCATAATCTGATAATTCTTGTTACTTCTTGGCATCCATGGCCTGGCAGGCTGTGATGGCCACCATCTTGTAGATGTCATCTACCGAGCAGCCGCGTGACAGGTCGTTCACGGGGCGTGCTATGCCCTGCAGGATGGGGCCGATGGCATCGGCATGGCCGAGTCTCTGCACCAGTTTGTAGGCGATGTTGCCCACCTCCAGGCAGGGGAACACCAGCACGTTGGCCTTTCCCGCAATCTCGCTGCCAGGAGCCTTCTTCGCTCCCACTGAGGGTACGAGTGCGGCATCAGCCTGCAACTCACCGTCCAGTTTCAGTTCGGGGGCCAGTTCGTGAGCCAGTTTGGTGGCCTCCACCACCTTATCCACCACCTCATGCTTGGCACTGCCCTTGGTGCTGAATGACAGCATGGCCACGCGCGGATCGGCAAATCCAGCCACGCTCTTGGCCGTCTGTGCGGTGCACACGGCTATCTGGGCCAGTTGTGCTGCGTTGGGCACAGGTGTCACGGCCACGTCTCCCACCACCAGGATACCATCCTCGCCATACTCGGGAGCCTGGGTGATGAGCAGCATGGCACCGCTCACGCATGAGATGCCAGGGGCACACTTGATAATCTGCAGCGCGGGGCGCAGGGTGTCGCCTGTGGTCGAGAGTGCACCGCTGATCTGTCCGTCAGCATCGCCACTCTTGATGATGAGGCATCCGAAGTACAGAGGGTCCATCACCTTGCAGTGAGCCTCCTCGATGGTCATGCCCTTCTTCTGTCGCAACTGGAAGAGCAGTTGCGCATATTCCTCGGTCTTCTCACTGGTGGCAGGGTCGATGATGGTGGCCTTGTCCACGTTCTTCAGTCCCAGTTTGCCAGCCAGGGCCATAATCTCGTCCTTGTTGCCAATCAGGATGATGTCGGCCAGTCCGTCGGCCAGTGCGCGGTCGGCAGCGGTCAAAGTGCGTTCCTCCAGGCTCTCAGGCAGCACGATGCGCTGCTTGTTCTGCTGGGCACGGAGGATAATCTTGTCCATTAAGCTCATGTTGCTTACTCCTTATAGTGTTTATGTGTGTGTTGTCGTCACGTCAGAACTTCCCCTTCATCAGCAGCAGTTCCAGGTCTTCGGCCGACAGTCGGGTGCGGAACTCGTCGTTGTAGGCCGCGCTGATGTTGCCCGTCTCCTCGCTCACCACGATGGCCAGTGCGTCCGTCTCCTTGCTGATACCCTTGGCGGCCCGGTGTCTCAGGCCAAACTCCTTGGGGATGTCCAGGTCATGGCTGATGGGCAGGATGCAGGCCGCAGCCGTTATCTTGCCCCCCGATATGATCATGGCCCCGTCGTGCAGGGGACTGTTCTTGAAGAAAATGTTCTCGATGAGCCGCTGGCTGATGCGTGCGTTGAGCACCTCGCCCGTGCGTATGAAGTCGGTGAGCGGCAGGTTGTTCTGCATCACGATGAGTGCGCCCACGCGCTGCTTGCTCATGTTGAGGCAGGCCATCACGATGGGGAATATGTCCTCGCGCTCATGCACCATGCCCGGTATCCCCTTCTTCTTTTCGGGACGGAACAGGTGTATAAACCGCCTTGCGCGCTGGTGCGCCCCGATGGTATAGAAGAAGTGCCTTATCTCCTCCTGGAAGAGGACGATGATGGCGATGGCTCCCACGCTCACCAGTTGGTTCAGTATGTTGCCCAGGAGCTTCATCTCAAGCACCTTGCTGATGACAATCCAGAAGCTGATGAAGACCAGCACGCCGTAGAAGATGTTGACCGAGCGCGACTGCTTCATCAACTTGTAGCAGTAGTACAGGATGATGGCTACCAGCAGGATGTCTATCACATCCTTGATTCCCATTTCTAACATGAGCGCATCCTGTTGGTTATCCTCACGGCCTCCACGGCCTCCCTCACGTCATGCACGCGCAGGATGGCCGCCCCCTTGGCGAGGGCGATGGTGTTGAGCACCGTTGTCCCGTTGAGCGCGTCCTGAGGCGTGCCGCCCAGCAGGCGGTAGATCATCGACTTGCGGCTGATGCCCACCAGCATGGGCAGTCCCAGCACATGCAGGTCCTCCAGGCGGCGCATCAGTTCGTAGTTGTGCTGCAGCGTCTTGGCAAAGCCAAATCCAGGGTCCAGGATGATGTCCTTCACCCCCATCTCGTGCAGCCGGTGGATGCGTGTGGCGAAGTAGCGCAGCATCTCAGCGAGCAAGTTGTCATAGTGTGGAGCCTCCTGCATGTTCTGCGGGTTGCCCTGCATGTGCATCAGGATGTAGGGCACTCCCAGGCTGGCCACGGTGGCAAACATCTCCTTGTCCAGTTCACCTCCCGATATGTCATTGACGATCTGCACCCCATACTCTTCCACGCACATGCGTGCCACATCGGCCCTGAAGGTATCCACACTCACCACCGCCTCGGGTGCCACGCGGCGCAGGATGGCCAGTGCGTGCCTCAGTCGCTCCCGCTCCTGGGCGGGCGACACGTCGTCGGCTCCCGGCCGGCTGGAGTAGGCACCGATGTCTATCATGTCCGCGCCCTCGTCCAGTATCTGCCGGGTGCGTGCCTCGATGTCTGAGTCAGTCTGCTTACGGCTTTGCGCATAGAAGGAGTCGGGAGTCACATTGAGGATGCCCATCACTCGCGGGGTGCCCAAGTCCAGCAGCGTCCCGCCCACATTGATGGTGTAATGGATAAGTTCTCTCGTCTCGCTCATGCCACATTTGTTCTGACTGGCAAAGTTATTCATTATTTGAGGAACGAACAAGCGAAACGGGAAAAATGCGCTAACTTTGCGCTGGACTCCAGGACACGTGTTCCGAAGCCCAAGTAAAAAGACAAGCAACATGACCGCACTGGAATCACTCTATGAACTTTACCTGCAGCATCCGCAGGTGACGACGGACAGCCGTGACTGCCCCGCAGGCTCTATCTTCTTTGCCCTCAAGGGCGACACGTTTGACGGAAACCTCTTCGCGGCCCGCGCGCTGGAGCAGGGATGCGCCGCCGCTGTGGTGGACAACCCCGAGGTGGCCGTTGACAGTCGCTATGTGGTGGTCTCCTCGGTGCTCGAGACCCTGCAGCAGCTGGCAGCCATGCACCGCCTGCGCTGGGGGAAGACTATCCTGCAGATTACCGGCACCAACGGCAAGACGACCACCAAGGAACTCGTCTCGGCCGTCCTCTCCCAGGCCCACCGCGTGCTATATACCCAGGGCAACCTCAACAACCACATCGGTGTGCCCCGCACGCTGCTTCGCCTGGCCCCCGAGCATGACATCGCCGTGGTGGAGACGGGCGCGAGCCATCCTGGGGAAATCCGTTTCCTCTGCTCGCTGGTGCGTGCCGACTATGGACTCATCACCAATGTGGGACGTGCCCACCTGCTTGGCTTTGGCTCCTTTGAGGGAGTCAAGAGGACCAAGGGCGAGCTCTATGACGACCTCAGCCAGCGTGGCAAGCAGATTTTCCTCAATACCCAGGACGATGACCTGTGCCAGATGGCCCGTGAGCGCGGGCTGGAGCCAGGCCACCAGGCCATCCCCTATGTGGAGGCGAAGGTCGAGAGTTGCTCCCCCTTCCTGGCCATCCAGTGGCGCGAGGCCGATGGCGAGCCCTGGCATCGGGTGCAGACGCGCCTCATCGGGGCCTATAACATCGCCAACCTGCGTGCCGCCATCACCGTGGGACTCCACTTCGGTGTCACGCCCGACCAGGTTGACCGGGCACTGGCAGAGTACCAGCCCACCAACAGCCGCAGTGAGTTCCGCCAGACGGAGCGCAACCGCCTGGTGGTCGATGCCTACAATGCCAACCCCTCAAGCATGAATGCGGCACTCACCGCCTTTGCCAGCGTGGAGGCTCCCGACAAGATGGTCATCCTGGGCGACATGGGCGAGTTGGGTGCCGAGAGCCGCAGCGAGCACCTGCGTGTGCTCGACCAGCTGCAGGGGATGCACCTGGCCCAGGCATGGCTGGTGGGCAGCGAGTTTGCCGCCGCGCTGGCCGAGTGGCAGGCACAGCACCCCGGCATGGAGGTTGCCGCGCAGTGCCACACCTTTGCCAGCGAGCCACAGGTGGAGGAGCACCTGGCAGCGCACCCCCTGACAGGCCACACCATACTGGTCAAGGGCAGCAACAGCACCCACCTCTTCCGCCTGCCCGCATTGCTCTGAGACGGCATTCCCCGATTATTCCCTATACATTATATATTATATACAGACAGGTCAGCGAGCCCAGGCGAGTATGCCGCAAGCCCAGTCCCCAAGGCTCTGGGCATGCGGTGTCCATGGCACCCCCTGACCCCAAGCAACACAGATGAAAAGCGTAAGACCCAAGAAGCAGCTTGGCCAGCACTTCCTCACCGACCAGGACGTGGCGCGCCGCATAGCCGACACGGTGGATGCCTGTCCCTCCCTGCCCATACTGGAGGTGGGGCCGGGAATGGGTGTCCTCACCCAGTACCTCCTGCCCAAGGGCCGCCCTGTGCGGGTGGTGGAGATAGATGACGAGTCCGTGGCCTACCTCAGAGAGCACATGCCCCAGCTGGGCGGGGACATCATCGAGGATGACTTCCTGCGCATGCCCCTTGACCAGGTGTTTGGCGGGCAGCCCTTCGTGCTCACCGGCAACTATCCCTATAACATTTCGAGCCAGATCTTCTTCCGCATGCTGGAGTACCGCGACCTCATCCCCTGCTGTACCGGCATGATACAGCGCGAGGTGGCCCAGCGCATGGCGGCAGCCCCGGGCAGCCGCACCTATGGCATCCTGAGCGTGCTCCTGCAGGCGTGGTACAGCGTCGAGTACCTCTTCACGGTGGACGAGCATGTGTTCTGTCCGCCCCCCAAGGTGAAGAGCGCGGTCATCCGCCTCACCCGCAACCAGGTCACCTCGCTGCCCTGTGACGAGCGTCTCTTCCGCCGCGTCGTGAAGACCACCTTCAACCAGCGCCGCAAGACCCTGCGCAACAACATACGCCCCCTGCTCAACCAGATTGATGCCGAGCAGCGCGAGGCAGGCCTCCAGCCCCGTGACCATACGGCGTGGCTGGCCAGCGACCTCTTCCAGAAGCGTCCCGAGCAGCTCAGTGTCCAGGACTTCATCGCCCTGACCCAGAGCCTGCAGGAGGAGTGCGGGATCCCCTCTGCCTCCTAAGCGCAAGTCCCCAGGCCAGGTGGCATCCCTGGGGCCACCAGCCTGCCCCCTATGACGCATGCCCCTGCGTGTGCCCACGCAGCCGCATGCGTCAGCCATCGCAGGGGCATGCGATGGCATGTGCATCGCGGTGCATTTCCCGCCCCATCCCGCCCGCCTTTCCCCGCCACTTGCTTTTTCTTGGCCGAAAGGCGCACCCGATTGGGAAAATCGGTGTAACTTTATACATCCGTAAACCGATTTCACTACAATCAACAGAGAATGATATGGACAGGAGAGACTTTCTGCGCAGTGGCGCGCTGCTTGCCGGTGCCCTGTGCCTGGACGTGAGGTCGCTCGCCCAGGCCGTGACCACCATGGGTCAGCCACGCCTGCGTGTGGGCATACTGAGTGACATCCACATACGCCTGGAGCGTGACCTGCCTGTGCTGGAGCGCACGTTCCGCTACTTCCGCGACCGCGAGGTGGATGCCGTGCTCATCGCCGGCGACATGGCCGACACGGGACTGGAGCGTCAGATGAGGCTGGTGGCCTCGACGTGGTTCAAGGTTTTCCCTAAGGACCGGCTGCCCAACGGCCGCCACGTCGAGCGTCTCTTTGTGTATGGCAACCACGACATCGAGGGCCACCATTACGGCACCATCACCGAGGCCTTGCAGGGAGACGACCGCGAGACGACACTTGCCCGTGAGGCGATATGCGACCGCAGGGAACAACTGTGGAAGAAGTATTACCACGAGAAGTTCCAGCCCATCTATCTCAAGGAGGTCAAGGGCTACAAGTTCGTGGGCGCGCACTGGACCAACTGGCAGAACACGCCAGGCCTCCAGGAGTTCCTCACGGCCCATGCCAGCGAGTTGCGTGGCGACAAGCCCTTCTTCTACTTCCAGCACCCGCACCCCAAGAACACCTGCTCGGGCAAGTGGGCCTGGGGGCAGGACAACGGTGAGGTCACCGAGGCATTGGGCCATTTCCCCAACTGCATCGCCTTCAGCGGCCACTCCCACCAGATACTCAATGACGAGCGCACCATCTGGCAGGGCGCGTTCACCAGCGTGGGCACGGCCTCGCTCAGTTACACCTACTCCTTCGGAGGGCGTGAGAACACCTATATCGACAGCGGTCCAGAGTATCCCACCCAGATGCCGAGCGTCAACCAGGGCGACGGCAAGCAGGGCATGGTGATGACCGTGTATGACGGTGCCGTGACGCTGGAGCGCTGGGACTTTATGTACCAGCGTCCCCTGGCCAGCAACTGGGTCATCTCCCTGCCGTTGGGCGGGAGTGTCAGACCACTCTCCTTTGAGCAGCGCGCCCGCGAGGCCACGGCCCCGCAGTTTGCACCAGGCGACCGCGCCACCGTGACCAAGGCTCGTGGCAAGGACAGGAAGGGCAAGGAGCAGATGCAGACCACCGTACACTTCCCCAATGTGCTCAAGAGCCGCAACGGCCAGCGCGCCTTCGACTACGAGGTCACCATGGAGGAGGAGATGGCCGACGTGTCACGCATCGCCTGCCAGAAGCGTGTGATGTCGCCCCACTTCTACCTCAGCGAGGAGCATGACCAGGGTGAGGTGACCTGCGTGTTCGGCGAGGCGGAGGTGCCCGTGAACTTCCGCTACCGCTTCATCGTGCGTCCCTGTGAGTGCTTCGGCAAGAAGGGTGACCCCATCTACACCGACTGGCAACTGGACAAGGGCTGATGGGCCACTGAGCCGTAAAATCACATGCCCGTAGAACCAATGGACCACATAATCGTCCAAAAAGCGTTAAACCTTGGCTCATGGGACATGTCCCATGTTTGTATGCACAGAATTTCCCTATTGCTCATCCTCCTGTTGCTGCTGCTTCCGTCGGGAGCAGCGGCGCAGAAGGCGCGTGCGCGCCAGAAGCCTGCTTCCGCACAACAGGCTGACAGCCTGCGTGCCGTGCAGTTGCGTGGGCGCGTGCTGGATGCCGAGGAGGGCGACAGTCTGCCTGGCGTGCATGTGCAGCTCCTGGGCGTGGGTGGCAAGCCCCTGCGGGTCACGCAGACCAGTGACGACGGGCAGTACCTGCTCACCGACGTGCCTGCGGGACAGTACACGATGAAGTTCACCTGCATGGGTTTCCGCGACGAGAGCCTGCGTGTGACCGTCTCCCGCAAGTCTGGGCGGCTGATGCTGGGCGACGTGCTCCTGCACGAGAACTCCACCCTGATGCGCGAGGCTGTGGTGGAGGGACAGATGGCCGAGATGACAGTGAGCGATGACACGCTGATGTACAATGCCGATGCCTTCAAGGTGCAGGAGGGAGCGATGGTCGAGGAACTGGTCAAGAAACTGCCTGGCATAGAGGTGGACGACGATGGCAACTATACCCTGAACGGCCGCCCCGTCACCCAGGTGCTGGTCGATGGAAAGGAGTTCTTCGGCCGCAACATGCAGGCGACCCTCGAAAACCTGCCCGCTGACATGGTCGATAAGATAAAGGCCTATGACAGGCAGAGTGACGCGGCCCGCATCACGGGCATCGATGACGGTGAGGAGCGGGTGGTGCTCGACCTCTCCATAAAGAGGAACCGCAAGAAGGGCTGGATGGCCAACCTGCAGGGCGGATACGGCACCCATGACCGTGCGAGCGGCAGGGCAATGGCCAGCCGCTTCGTCAGGGAGCAGAAGGTCACACTGGTGGGGAATGCCGGCAACACGGCTGGCAACGGCAACACGACAAGCGGCGGCGTGGGGCTGACGCAGAACTACGAGCGCAAGGACCTCCTGCAACTCAACGGCGGGGTGCAGGGACACTGGCGCAAGAGCGCGAGCGAGACATCCTCAACCACCGAGTCCTTTGAGAACAAGCGTGCCGCCTTCCAGTCACAGAGGCGCAGCCAGTCGAGCCACAGCGGCAGCCTGCACCTGCAGTACAAGGCCGAGTGGACTCCCGACACGCTCACCAACATCATCGCCAGGCCCGACTTCCAGTGGAGCCAGGGGCGCAGCCTGGCAAGCAGGCTGGGTGCCTCGACCCAGAAAGACCCCTTCCAACTGGTGCCCACACTCACCGACGTGCTGGACGAGTGGGAACTGGTGCCTGACAAGACCAAGGTGAACCGCCGCACGGGAGCCAGCCACAGCACCCAGGACAATGTGCAGGCAGGAGGCAACGTGCAGGTCAACAGGCGGCTGGGAAAGCGCGGGCGCAACGTGGCCGTGAATGTGGATGCGGGATTCCAGCGCGGAAACTCCGACAGCGAGAGTTACTCACAGACCGACTATTACCGCATGAAGGCCGTCTCGGGCGAGGACTCTGTCTATCAGAAGACACAGTTCAACAGTGCCGACAGCCACACGCGCCGTGCCTCGGCACGACTCTCCTACACCGAGCCCGTGGGACGGCAGATATACCTGCAGGGCAGTTACCAGTACTCCTGGCGGCGCACTGAGCGCGAGCGCGACGTGAGTTCCATCTTCGGCCGTGACAACTTCCTGGGCGGGGTCACCCAGGACAACTACCGTGACATGGCCTATCTCGCCATCCCCGACACCGCGCAGCAGGGACGCACCGAGAACATTTACCAGAACCACAATGTGAGTCTGCAACTCAGGATTGTGCGCCCGAAGTACCTCCTCACCGTGGGTGCGATGGTGCAGCCACAACTCAGCCGCGTCGATTACACCAAGGGGGTGCGCCACTATGAGGTCAGTCGCTCGGTGGTCAATGCCAGCCCCACGCTCAACTTCAAGTACCGGTTCTCCAAGAAGGAGCAACTCAACGCCCGCTACCATGCCAGCACCGGGCAGCCCGCCATCACCGACCTCATCCCCGACACACTCAGCAATGCTGACCCCCTGAACATCCGCCTGGGCAATCCCGGCCTGAAGCCATCCTTCACACAGACCGTACATGCCGACTATAGAAAGAGTATCACCGAGTTGCAGAGGACCTATGCCGCCAACCTGGACTTCCATACCACGCAGAACAGTGTGAGCAGCCGTACCGAGTATGACGACCTGACGGGTGGGCGTGTGACCACTCCCCGGAATGTCAATGGCAACTGGAACGGGTCGGCAGGCTTCAACTTCAACACCGCGATGCGTGGTGACAAGCGTTTCCGCATCAACACCAACACCCAGGGCAGCATGACCAACGCCGTGGGTTACGTCTATCGCAGCCGCCTGGCCGAGACGGTGAAGAACCGCACACGCGGGGCATCCGTGCGCCAGGGACTGCGTCTCACCTTCCGCAACGACTGGCTGGAACTGAACGCCCAGGGGGCCTTCCGCTACAGCCATACCCACAGCACCAGCACCAGCGCGGGCAAGATGGACACCTATCGCTTCAATTACGGAGGCAGCGCCCAGGTGCAGTTGCCCTGGAACATGACCCTGAGCACCAGCATCGATGAGCAGTGCAGGCGTGGCTATGCCAACTCCAGCATGAACACCAACGAGTTGATATGGGGATTCCAGGTGAGCCAGAGCCTTCTGCCCAAGAAGAACCTCGTCGTGAGTCTGCGTGCTGTCGATTTGCTGGACAGGCGCAGTGACGTGAGCCGCACCATCACCACCACCGCACGCACTGACACCCGCACGAGCACTGTGAGCAGTTACTTCCTGGCATCGGTCAGTTATCGTTTCCGCCAGTTTGGCGGTGTACGGGGTGGAGGTAAAGGCACACATGCGGCTTCCACCGCCCCCCGCAGGGACACAAAGGCTGGTGCGGCCAAGCGCGGTGCGGGCAGGAAAGCCTCTAAAAGCAAATAAAAAGACCGCTTATGACCGGACAAACGAGCATGACAAGACGACTTTTCTCACTCCTCCTGCTGCTCCTGCTCCCCATGATGGGCATGCGGGGCCAGGACATGATGTACAGCGACGACTCACGCCAGGGAGTGCCCTTTGCCAAGGACCCCCATGTGGTGAGTCTCGGAGGCCGCTATCTGATGTATTACTCCATCCCTCCCCGCAAGGGTGACAAGGCTGGTGGGTGGAACATAGGCATCGCCGAGAGCCAAGACCTGACGCACTGGCACAAGGTGGGCGAGATTACGCCCCAGCCAGGAGCCGACTATGAGCGCAACGGCCTGTGTGCCCCAGGCGCGCTGGTGAGGGATGGTGTGGTGCACCTCTTCTACCAAACCTATGGCAACGGACGCAAGGATGCCGTGTGCCATGCCACCTCCACCGATGGCCTCCACTTCGTGCGTGATGCCTCCAACCCCATCTTCTCACCCACGGGAGACTGGACATGCGGGCGTGCCATCGATGCCGAGGTATGTTTCTTCCGTGGCAAATACTTCCTCTATTTCGCCACGCGCGACCCAGACTTCAAAGTCCAGCAGATAGGGGTGGCCACCGCTCCCGCCGGGACAGACTTCAGCCGTGGTGAGTGGACCCAGGCTGCCGACAGTGCCATACTGGCTCCCAGGCTGGGGTGGGAGCGCAAGTGCATTGAGGCACCCTCGATAGCCGTGCGCGGAAAGCGCATGTACATGTTCTATGCGGGAGGCTACAACAATGAGCCACAGCAGATAGGGGTGGCTGTGAGCCGCGACGGCATCTCCTGGGAGAGGCTCAGCGACGAGCCGTTCCTAAGCAACGGAAAGTCTGGAGAGTGGAATGAGAGTGAGAGCGGACATCCCCACCTGTTCACCGACAAGGGCGGAAAGACCTACCTCTTCTACCAGGGAAACAAGACGCATGGGCGTGACTGGTATCTGTCACAGCGTCGCGTGACCTGGCATCATGGCAAGCCCCGCCTGGAGCAATAGGAGGGCTGAAGGCTGTGGGGTACCCGCGGAGGGGCTGATGGCTGGCTCTGCGTGCCACAGAAAACGGGAGAACCCCAGGACAAGACTGAGTGAGAACGTGTGCAAACCCGCCTTCTGAAGGCCAGAAGGCGGGTTTACGCATTCTTTTTCCCATTTATAGAATGACAGGTGCGTGAAATTGCGTAACTTTACGAACCAATCAAAAGTGACAAGAAGATGACACAGACATTGCTGATAGACTGGTTTCAGTCCCTGGACCCACAGGTGAAGCCCTACTGGGGGATTGCCATCGTGATGAGTGTGGTGTTTGCTATTCAGATGATTCTTACGTTTATAGGCATTGGAGACACCGATGCTGACGGTGACTTCGGGTCAGATGTCCCCGACAGCGTGGATGTGTCCGACGGACATGCCGACACGCTGGACACTGGCGGTGCCATGCAACTCTTCACCATACGCAATGCCGTCAATTTCCTGCTTGGAATAGGGTGGGGCGGCGTGTGCTTTGCTGGTGTGGTGGGCAATCCGGTGCTCCTCGCCCTGGTGTCCCTGCTGTGCGGATGCGCCCTGGTGGCTGCCTTCCTGGTCATGCTCAAGCAACTACTGCGCCTGGAGTCGTCAGGCTCCTACCGCATCAGTGAGGCGGTGGGGCAGTCCTGCACCGTGTATATCCCCATCCCCGAGGCTCGCTCGGCCATGGGCAAGGTGCAGATCAGTTTCCACGGCTCGGTGCAGGAACTGCCGGCCATGACCGATGGGCCGGCCCTGCCAAGCGGTACCCAGGTGCGCGTGACCCAGGTGTTGGATGGGTCGGTGCTCCTTGTCGAGCGTCTGTGAGCTAGATGTCCGGCCATGTGCCTCCTCTAACCCCTAACCTCTAACCCCTAACCCTTAAACTCAAACCCTCAAAAAACGTTTTTACCTATGGAACCATTCTATTTCATTCTCGTGGGCGCCATCATCCTGGTGTTCCTCTTTGTGGCCATCGTCAACCGCTATCGCCGCTGTCCGTCAGACAAGGTGCTGGTCATCTATGGCAATCGTGGCACTTCGAAGAGCGCGAAGTGCGTGCATGGTGGTGGTGCCTTCGTGTGGCCCATCATCGAGGACTACGCCTACCTGTCGCTCACTCCCATTGGCATTGATGCCAACCTGACCAATGCCCTCTCCAAGCAGAACATCCGTGTCGATGTGCCCTGCCGCTTCACCGTGGGCATCAGCACCGACCCCGAGAGCATGCTGGCTGCTGCCGAGCGCCTGTTGGGGCAGACGGCACAACAGATACAGGAACTGGCCAGGGACATCCTCTTCGGCCAACTGCGTCTGGTGATAGCCACCATGAGCATCGAGGAACTGAACTCCGACCGTGATAAGTTCCTGGAGGCCATCACCGCCAATGTGGAGGTGGAGCTCAAGAAGATAGGTCTGAGGCTCATCAATGTCAACGTGACCGACATCAAGGATGAGTCCGGCTATATCGAGGCACTGGGCCAGGAGGCCGCTGCCAAGGCCATCAACGAGGCCAAGGTGCGTGTGGCAGAACAGGAGAAGATAGGTGAGATAGGCAAGGCAGAGGCCGTGCGCGAGACCCGTATCCGTACTGCCGAGGCCAACGCGCAGGCTGTGCAGGGCGAGAACGAGGCCAAGATAGCCATTGCCAACAGTGACTCCTCACGCCGTGAGCGCGAGGCCGAGGCACAGCGCAGGGCCGTGGCTGCCGAGAAGGTGGCGCAGGCGCAGGCCCTGGAGGAGGCTTACGCCGCCGAGCAGAAGGCCGAGGACGCACGTGCCGACCGTGAGCGTGCCAGCCAGAAGGCCAATGTCATCGTGGCACAGGAGATAGAGAAGCAGAGGCTGGTCATCGCCGCCGAGGCTGAGGCTGAGCAGAAGCGTGTGAATGCCAAGGGTGAGGCTGATGCCATCTATGCCAAGATGGAGGCCGAGGCAAACGGACTTTACCAGGTGCTCACCAAGCAGGCCGAGGGCTATGACCGCATGATCAAGGCTGCGGGAGGCGATGCCACCAAGGCTTACACCCTGCTCCTGCTGGAGAAACTGCCCGAACTGGTGAAGACTCAGGTGGATGCCATCAAGGGTATCAACATCGACAAGGTGACCGTGTGGGACAATGGCGGCGGCGCAGGAGACGGCAAGACGAGCACGGCCAATTTCCTCTCGGGGCTCATGAAGAGTATTCCTCCCCTGGGTGAACTCTTTGACCAGGCTGGCCTCTCATTGCCAGAATACCTGGCGAAGAAGAAAGCCGAGGAGGCTGAGGGGGCAGACGCTGGCACTCCCGACGGTGAGTAGTCGGTGAGGCGTGACCTGAGGCCAGGACATACATCGGGGCGCGGACTACATGGGACTCTGTGGTCATTCTCCTTGCGGGAAAATGGCGTGCATGAGTCAGAACCATGTGGCCCGCGCCTTTCTTGTGTGGCATGCACTTGGGAGGCGTGCCAGCAGGGTGATGAAACATTTCATACACAAGAACGCACCTTTCATACATCCCACATGCGGGCATGAGCGACAGATGGAATTGTCGTCTTATCTTTGTGCCAGAGCATTACAGAAACGGACACGCCAAGTGGGAGTGCCCAGGCTCTGACAACCGTTTAACAGGACAGCAATGAGCAAGAGACGACATTCGAAGCATTCCCTCCGGGGATTCTTATTCATCATGGCCGCACTGGCCGTTGTGTTGTATGCAACCTACAGGCACTACAGGGGCGGGGTGCCAGAGTTTCCCGACAACTCCCCTTACGAGACACTGGAGGAGCGGGCCACGGCTGCGCTGAAGGTGGCCAGGCGGCATGGGCTGAGCACCAACTACTGCCTGATGGTGGACTATGGCGTGCCCAGTGGTACGCCACGGCTGTATGTGTGGTCGTTCAAGGACAATGCTGTGAGGGCGAAAGCCTATGTGATGCACGGTCCTGGCTTGGGGAGCACGGCCGAGAAGCCCGTGTTCAGCAACAGGCCAGGCAGCAACTGCTCGGCCCTGGGCAGGTTCGTGGTGACCAGGAGACATGGCTCGAAAATCAAGAGAAGTTACCGCATGAGGGGACTGGACTTGGACAACCAGACGGCCTGGAGTCGTGGACTCATGATACATCGCTCCACCTGGGTGGACAGGCATTGTGGTGAGACGTACATCCCCCTGCACCCTGTCAGTTGCCAGGGCTGTGTCACAGTGTCATCACGGGGCATGGACTTCCTGGAGGGACTGATAAGGGACGAGGAGCGGAACTTGCTGCTCTGGTCGTTCTGCTCTGACAGATAGACCATTCCAGATAATATGGAATGGTCGCATAAGGCGGATGGTGGAAAAACACTTTGCACAGATACAAAGGAGAGAGCAAACTGGAAAATGTTGCCAGGAACGATACCGATGTGGCAGAAAAGCCCTAAATTTGTGTGGGCGTAGCCCATAATAGGACCGAAATATATACATATTTATATATAAACAAACTCTAAAAGAAAACTGAGATGAAA
>CAVKOT010000024.1:0-21032 GCA_963658045.1 Opitutia bacterium UBA4654 | reverse complement strand
AGACTACCAACTTTTCCTGTAACTAATTACGGCATTCTTATCCCGAACTGGGGTAATAAGATGAGAAGCTATATCGTAAATATGGTAAGGAAAACCATGGTGGCCATGGTGCCCGTGATGGCAATGCTGCTGCTTGGCGGTAGCCTTCGTGCCCAGGTGGCTGTGAAGACCAACCTCCTGTATGATGCCACCACCACACCCAACCTGGGCATCGAGGCGGGCATCGCTCCCAAGAGCACAGTACAGCTCGTGTATGGGCTGAACGCCTGGAAGTTCTCCTCGGACAGACATGGCGACCGCATGGCCAAGCACTGGGTGCTGATGCCAGAGTACAGGTGGTGGACGTGCTCGCGCTTCAACGGACACTTCATCGGGGCACATGCCATGGTAGGGCAGTTCAATGCCGCCAATGTCGATATACCCCTGCCTGGTGCCTTCTTCGGTGGCGACAACATCCGCCGGGAAGTGCGCTCCCACAGTTACGAGGGTGGCTTTGCCGGGTTGGGCTTCACCTATGGCTATCAGTGGATTGTGCGCCGCCACTTCAATATCGAGGTCGAGGCTGGCGTGGGCTATGACCGAGTGTGGTATGACAAGTATGAGTGTGGAGAGTGTGGCCCACGCATCAAGGGCGGGCACACCAACTACATCGGGCTTACCAAACTGGGACTCTCGCTGATATATCTGTTCTGACATAATTAAGGTATCTACATACGCAAGACTATGAAATCATTTGTTACCTCAGTCATACTCTCATTCGTGTGCCTGGCTGCTGCCGCAGTTACTGACAACGGCATCAGAGTGCACAACGTGGCAGTCACCTCGGGTGACGGCCAGGTGAGCGTGAGCATGGACATGAATATGGACTCCCTCACGCTGCCCCGTAACAGGCAGATGTTTGTCACCCCCTACCTTGAGGGTAAGGGCGGGCAGCGTGTGATGCTGCCCACCGTGCTGGTCAATGGCCGTAATATGCAGTATGTGTATGAGCGCACAGGACTTCCCCGCAAGTTGCGTTCTGAGTATAGTGACCTGGCCCAGGTGGTGATGCGCAAGAATGGCGCCCGACAGACGGTCTCCTACCTCGCTGCCGTGCAGTTGGAGCCGTGGATGCGCCGTGGCAAGTCGGAGGTGAGGCTGAGTGTCGATACCTGCGGCTGCGGTGTCGAACTGGGCAATGGACACTCTGACCCTCTGGGCTCGATTGACCTCAACCCTGTGGGCAGGATGCACCTGGCCTTTGTGACCCCGCCTGTGACGGAGTTGCCTGTGGTGGCCCACGAGGGTAGGGCCAGGGTGCAGTTTGAGGTCGATAGCGTGACCCTGCATGCTGAGCCTTACCGGTGCCGTAACGGACAGCGTATCGACAACCGCCAGCAACTGCGCATGATAGATGACAGTGTGCGCTATGCCTTGAGCAATCCCAATGTGGAGATTGCCGCCATCAGCGTGTGCGGCTATGCCTCGCCCGAGTCACCCTACATCCACAATGACTATCTGGCCACAGGCCGTTCCAAGTCTCTGGCCTCCTATCTGGCACAGCGATACCAGTTGCCCCAGGAGCGTTGCACCTTCAGTGCTGTACCTGAGAACTGGGAGGAGTTCCGCCAGATGGTGGTGGATGCCCAGGACATTACCGATGAGCAGCGTGCCGACCTGCTCGCGCTCATTGACAGTCCCGCCTATGGCCCCGCTGACTATGATGCCCGCGAGCGTGAGTTGAAGACCTCACCCCGCTTTGCGCGCCTTTACAAGACCAGGATACTGCCCCAGTGGTTCCCCTTGCTGCGTTGCACCAAGTTTGTCATCAATACTCGCCTGCGTCCCATGAAGGACGAGCAACTGGCCGAGATAATCAAGACATGTCCCGAAATGATGTCGCTCAACCAAATGTTCCGTGTGGCGCGCCTCTATCCCGAGGGCTCACAGGAGTTCAATGCCACCATACAGACAGCCTTACGCTTCTATGCCGACGACCCCATCGCAAATACCAATGCCGCCATTGCCGCGCTGAAGGCAGGGCAGTATGACGAGGCTGGGGCTCTGCTGCAGAAGGCAGGCAATATGCCCGAGGCCGAGAATGCTCGTGGCGTGCTGGCTGCCTACAGGGGCGACTATGATACGGCTATCCGCCATTTCCAGGCGGCAGGCTCATTGCCCGAGGCACAAAGAAACAAAGCTCTTCTGGAGTAGTGTTGTTGTTTTAGTGAAGGAAGATGACGGGGTTGCCAGGGAGTGGGCACCTGCCCCCTGCCCCCGCATCCGACAGGCAGATGATTATGGAGTAAAAAGAGATCTCAAGATAGAACACAAAAGGTATTCATGTTAAATTACAAACCAATTATGAGAAAAGTCTTCTTTTCTGCAATCTTGGCCACTGCCATGCTGGCAAGTTGCAGTAACGAGAGTGAGTTGAAGCCTGGACAGGGCGAGGTTGCCGCAGGTGCTGACGGCTATGTGGGATTTAGTATCCAGTTGCCCACCACCGCAGGCACGCGTGCCAATGACGAGTTTGATGATGGTGACCCTCGTCCCGACGAGTATGCCGTGAAGAACGCTACCCTCTTCCTGTTTGAGGGTGCAAGCGAGTCCGATGCCAAGTTCATCGCCGCCTATCCCATGAATGTGACCAACTTCGATACCGTGGGTGTGAGCAACGACCAGTGCACCACCGAGGGTATTGTGACGGCCGAGATTATCAAGCCTGAGTATAGCAAACTCTATGCCTATGTGATGCTGAACAATAACGGCATGGTGGATGTTATCCAGGAAAATGGTGCTACCACCCCTGCATCAGAGACAAAGGTCAATGGCGAAAAACTGGAACCAGGCACATCCTTCGCCGACTTCAGCAAACTGAACATGGCTAAACTGGGCACCCCAGGTAATCTGGTGATGACCAACGCTCCTGTGAGTAGCAAGTTGGATGTTGCCACAGACCGCCCTCACGGCAATGTCACCACACTGGCTGTCCTGGACAAGAATGCCATCTTTGCCACCGAGGCCAAGGCACAGGCACATCCCGCAGGCCAGGTGTATGTGGAGCGTGCTGCTGCCAAGATTACTGTATGGGCCAGCATGGCCGAGAAGAAGGCTATCGATGCTGACTCAAACGTGATGTACAGCAGGGCAAGCATCAAGTGGGCTGTGAACAATGTGAACAAACTGTACTACAACGCACGCCAGATGCACGAGGACTGGCTCGGCCTGGCTGCCGATGACAGTGAGGGTACTGCGAGCACCAAGTACCGTTTTGTGAGTGGTTCTGCTATTCATGATAATGCGTACCGAACCTACTTTGCCGAGGACATGAACTATAGCAATGGCGACATCTCGGGCTTTGAGACCAATCCCACTGCTGGGGATATCAATGTCAAGGCAGAGGACAAGAAGAGCGTGTATGTGACAGAGAACACCTTCGATGTGGCCAACCAGATGGAGAAGAACACCACGGGCCTCTCTGTAAGCGCAACCTTCAACGATGGCAAGGACTTCTACATCGCAAGCACATACGGTGCCAACAAGATACTGCAGACCGTGGGCGCAGGCTCAGAGTCTGTCGAGGACGTGCAGGCATACATCAAGAAGTACCTGGTGAACAACAACGGCGCGTTCAAGACCTGGATGGAGAACGGTGCCACTGACTTTGCAGTGACCATGGAGGACGACGAGGCCAAGGGTACTGCCATCGTGAAGACCGTCACGGGCACCAACCTGCCTGCCGAGATTACCCCTGAGTACATCAACAACGCCATCAAGTTCAAGTTCTACAAGGGTGGCGTGGCCTACTACAACGTGCTCATCAAGCACTTCGGCGATTTCGAGACTCCCTGGAACCGCGAGAAGCACACCCAGAACACCATCGAGGGCATCTATGGTCAGGAGCCTCTTGCCACCCAGAACTTCCTGGGCCGTTACGGCATCGTGCGCAACAACTGGTATCAGGTGGAAATCAATGGCATCAGCCAGATAGGCTCACCCATTGTGATTACTCCTGGTGACACTCCCGATGACACGGTGAACAACTACATCAGCGTGAAGATTCACATCTTGCCTTGGGCCCTGCGCAGGCAGACCGAAATCCTCTAAGCCTCACACGAGGTTCACATTTCAGGCTGGCGGCATGGATATTGCCGTGCCGCCGGCTTTTCCAAAGATTACAACCAGACAAAGAAAGGAAAGAGACAAAAATGAAACGTTTCAGTCAACTCTCGGCTTTTTTGCTTGCGTCATGTGTGGCACTCTCCACAGCCTCATGCTCCATGATGGAGGAAGACCGCTCGGATTGTCCTACAGGACTGTATGTGCGCTTTGTGTATGACTACAACATACAGCGTGCCGACATGTTCAAGGACCATGTGGGCTACGTTGTCGTTTATGTCTATGACGAGGCTGGGCACAAGGTGGCCGAGAAGAGCGTGGCCAACACCATGGCGACTGCCCCCCTCTCGCAGTATGCCTATACCATGCACTTCACCACCGGCGAACTGCCCGCCGGACACACCTACCGCCTGCAGGCCGTGGCCATGCAGAAGGACTGGCAGCGGGCCCTGGCCACGCCAGGTGCCAAGTACAGACTCTCAGACACGGACACTTATGGCCGTCTCAAGGTGACACTTGACCACGAGACCGCCACCGTATCTGACCCTATACACAGCGGACAGTGCCTTGTGGACAACACCGCTCCGCTGGACACGTTGTGGCATTCCATGAAGGTCACAGCACTCAATCCGCAGTTTGGCTATCAGACTCCAGCCATGCAGCCTACTGCCAAACCCTATTACACCCAGTCCCAGGACCAGACGGTGACGTTGCGCGAGGGCTATGCCACCTATGCCACCATATCCATGATGAGGGATACCAAGCATCTCAACATCACCCTCAGACAGATAGAGGAGCCTGAGGTGCTCAATGCCGATGACTATGAGGTGTATGTCCTGGATGCCAACAGCACCCTGGGCATCGACAGCATCGCCCACGGCAGCGAAGGACAGGACAGCGTGGCCTATGCCATAGGTGGTGACTCGTTGCGCTATCTCCCATACGCCCAGTGGACCACACTTTATGATGGCACCAGCAGCACCATTGATGGCGATGTGCATCCCGCCACGCGAGGGCATGTGGAGGAGCGCACAGCCCACTTCAACTTCATGCTCAACCGCCTGCGCTATGGCTCTATCGACCAGCAGGCCAAACTCGTCATACGCAACCGAACCACCGGCATCACCGTATGCCGCATAGGGCTGGCCAGTTTCCTGGCCGAGTGCCGCATGTCCCCCTATTGGAACTATCCCGCTCAGGAGTATCTCGACCGCGAGTATGATTATGAGATGAACTTTTTTCTCAAGGGCGACCGCTGGAGTTACTGCTCCATAGCCGTGCATGTGATGCCCTGGGCGGTGAGAAAGCAGAACGAGGAACTGTAGTAGTATATAGTGGACATACATATACATAATATATATATGGGTAACTATGAAGAAGGTTGTTGACATACGTATTCTGGCCATGGTGGCATTCCTGTGCACTTGCCTTGCAGGCTGCATCAGTGATGATGGTGTGGATTGCCCTGGCGGGAAAGATGTGGATTACAGCAATCGGGAGAGCTACTTCACGGTTACGGTGTGCATGCCTTCCGAGACCACGCGGGCAGATGCTACCGATGGCGAGGATGCTGACAGTACAGAGTTTGGCACAGATCCCGAGGACCTGATAGAGGATATCTCCTACTTCCTGTTCCGTGTCTCCAGTTGGGATGCGGGCGAGGGCTCCTCGTGTATGTATAGCGGAACCCTTGACAAGGACAATGCCGAGGAGTGGCAGATGCTGACCAATGGCGTGCGCCTTACTTTCAAGATAAAGGGCTATGTGCCCATGCAGAACGACCACATCATTGTTGCGGCCAATCTGGGCAAGGACGTGGCGAGAAGACTCACCACCCTGGGTACACTGAGGAGTTACACAGGCTACACCTGCTGGAGAGCGGGGAAGACGCTGGCCGAGTGTGACCATTTCGTGATGTCATCGGCCTACAACGATCCTGGCAATGGCACTGTGCAGACCCAGGGTAAGGCAGGCACGAAGGTTGACCCTTATATCACCGATATCGTCCTGCACCGCAATGCGGCCCGCATTGACTTTAAGTTCAATCCCGTCGGGAATGTGTCGGGGAATGCCCCCTACAGCCGTATGGACTACAAGGTCCACAGTACGCCGGGTGACGAGACCACTCCACAGGTGGGCACTCTGCACCTCACAAACATCATCCCCTTTAACCTGACACAGGGGAGCAGTTACCTAATTCGCAGGGTGACCTCTGGCAGTGACATTGCCCATGATGTGGTGTATGGTGGAAGGGTGAAGTTGGATACCCATGGCGTGCCTCTCAATTATGTGATAGAGCCCCACACGCTTGACAAGCATTCGGGAGTGACGGAGAGTGACCAGGAGAGGCTTGCCCAGTGGTATGGCAGTACACGTGCCTCAGAGGTCTTTGCCCATCCCGACGGGCACCTGGAGGGTACGGACATAAGCACCTACTCACAGAACGTGCGTACTGTGGATGGGGATACTTTTATGACCGTGTCCTATGCCAACGAGAACACCCAGCCCAAGGACAAGCAACTCAAGCAATACATGACAGGGCTCCTGCTCAAGGGCGTGTATGAGCCTCTGAAGGTCTATTCCGACCAGGATGCCAAGGTACTCTCTACCGAGAGTTTCACCGATGGACGCACCTTCTGGCGCTATGTGCCCATGCAAGGGGGCGTGATAGAGGGTGACTGCCTCTATTTCGACAATGCCGATGCCGCCCGGAACTATCAACGCACCCATGGCGGTGGCAGCGGTGTCGTGACTGAGTATCCTGGCGGTGTGTGCTACTACAACATCTGGATACGCCATGCCCGCGTGGATGGGCTTACCCAGCCTTACCCCATGGAGTATGCCATTGTGCGCAACAACATATACCGCGTCGAGATAGACCATGTGACGGGGCCAGGCTCACCCCTCCCTGACTATGACAATGTAGATAAACTGAACATACACATCTATGTGCGCAAGTGGAATCTGCGCAAGCAGCCCACCATACGCCTCTGAACACATCCCAAACCATTTATTGTCGAACACATGAGACGTTTACATCATATTATAATGTGCGGAATGGCCGTCCTCCTGCTGGCAGCCTGCCAGGGTGAGGGAACGGACGTGGAGACTCCGGGTGAGGGGACTCCTGTGCCTGTCACGCTGGGTGTGCGCAGCCACTCAGCCAGTACACGCGCCACCGGCACTCCCGAGGGCCCCGAGTTTGACATCGAGAAGATACACACCTGGTGGGTGGTGCTGGTAAATCAGAAGAATGTCGTGGTCAAAATCATCACCCGTCCTGCGGGCAGGACCTCGTATGTGGAGCAGGAGCAGGTGGAAACCGAAATTCCCAAGGGCATTTACACAATATATTCCTTTGCCAACATCACACAGGAAGAACTGAAAATGCAGACCAGCCTCTCCTTCACTGAAGGTGGCACCTGCCCTGATGTGGATGCCGCCACGCTCACCCTGCTACAGGACTGGAACAAGGGGAAGGACATTCCCATGACAGGCAAGCAGAAGGCCCAGGTGATCGGACGAATGAATGAGGTGCTGGACATCGAGGTCGTGCGTATGCTGGCCAAGATGGATATCCAGTTCGCCAATGAGTCGTCCAGGGCGGTCACCATTAAGAGCCTGAAGATGTCTCAGTCGGCTACCGACCAGGTGCCCCTGCTCCCCAACTACACTTACCTGGAGGTTGGGATGCCCGAGCCCACTGCCACAGGCATGGTGCGGGACTACACGCGCACCTATGCCAGTGGCAACAAACTGGTAGCCTTTACCCCAGGCTCCACGCCAGCAATGATGCGCGATGTGTTCTATGTGCGCGAGTCGCAGGCTGACTATAATCCCACCCACCGCTATCTGATGGCGGTCACCATGGAGCGCGATGGCGCGGGGGCCTCAGAGCAACTCTTTGCCTTCACCCGCGAGTTGTACAGTATCTACCGTAACGACCACATCGTGATACCAGTGATGCTGAGTGACTATAGGGTAAGGGTGCGTGCCCTCTTCTACCCACCCATCGGAGGATACCCAGCGGTACTTGTCACCGAGAATGACGAGACTTTCTCTTGCGAGTTTGGCACCGAGGGTGATTTCGAGATATATCCCACCATAGAGGACACACAGGCCGGCAACAGCCTTGTGTATGGCACGGGTGACCCGCACTACACGCTTGCCATCACCTCGGTGAGCGACCCTTCGCACATCCTGGAGAAGGCTCCCACGCTTGCCAACACTACTGGGGAGGTGACAGGTCGCCTCAGTACTGCCACGGGCACTGCCTGGTTGGATGTGAGGATTACGGTACATCGCCAGGGAGCGGCAGACCAGGTGTATGAGAGACGAATCTATCTGGTAAGGAAATAAAATTTATCTGGTAAGAGAAATGAAGACCATCAAGATGCGATATACAATGAGAAGCCTGGCACTGGCCGCCCTGCTGCTCATGGGCGGTCGGGCAAATGCCATTGACCTCATCACGAAAGCAAGCCAACTGACGAGCAATGCCTACGACCCGGAATACGGAACACAGGCTATGCTTGGACACCTCCTGGACGGCAATGTCAACACCTTCTGGCACTCTGCCTGGAGGGGTAGTGACAACCCTGGAGGCTTGCACTATCTTAGGGTGGCATTGAGCGAGCCAGTGAAAGAGGGGGAGATTATGAACATTCGTGTGGCCTTCCGTAATACCAAAATTTGGAGGGATTTCCCCTGTAAGTTCAACGTGTGGGTGAGTGCCGATGGGGACAACTGGTACAAGAACTGTCTCTGGTCGGTGGAATATACTGGTGATGGACAATACACCACCTCGCCCGACATCCGCCTCCTCCATGATGCCAGGTATGTCAAGCTGGAGTGTACTGAGAGTTATATACCGCACGACGGACATCCCTACTGGAGCTTTGCCCTTTCGGAACTGCAGATAACCACCGAGCACGCCACATCCGTCACAGGCGAGGGTGGCGGCGACCCGCTCACGGGCAAGGCTAACTACAGTGACAACCTGGATGGGTACGACTTCATGCACGCACGCTCCATTCTGGATGTCCATAACGGGAATAACGCGTCGGGCAACTACCAAGAGTGGTGGCGTACGAATGGATATGACGAGAATGGAAAGTGGAGCCGCGACAAGGAATTACTGGACAAACTGGGTGTGCAGATGCCCGACTATAGTTACTTCACACACGACACCGACAGCAGGATAACGAGTGGGGAGCGGCAGGCGGCACATATCCAGGAACACACCGTATATGTACTGCCAGGCAAGCCTGTGCTCCTCCAGCCCTATAGTGACCTGAATACATGTGCCAACTACAACGAGAACTTCATACGCTGGTACGACTATGGTACAGACAAGGCTTCGCCCAACCTGGCACCCACCTATGAGGACTGGCTCCTGATGCAGAATGAGCATGGCATCTTCGGTGGCACGTCGATGACGGTTAACTCCTATTACGATGTGAATATCCGGAGCGTGGGTGAGTACAATGACTTTGTCACTCGCGTGAATAATGGCGAGGTAACGCTGAATGCCATGGTGACAACCAATCTTAACTTCAATAGCGTGAGCGTTAAGCCCATCGGTACCCAGGAGCACCCTTACCGTGGTCGTTTCAACGGCAATGGTTACACCATCAGCAACATGAAGATGAAGGGGGGCGATCGTGTGGGCATGTTCGGCAATGTGGCAGGAGGTGCCATCATCAAGAACGTGATACTGGACAAGACCTGTAGTTTCTCGGGGACCAATTATGTCGCTCCCATTGCGGGCATGTTCACCCTTGGCTATGAGTCACAGAAACTGCTGGTGGAGAACTTCGTCTTTGAGGGGAGTTGTGAGGCTTCTGGGACTGATGCCGGCGGCGTCTTTGGAACAAATCTGGTCTCGGGTCGTATTGAGATGGCCTGCTGTCTGTCTGCTGGAAGCGTAAAATGCACGGGCAGCGTGACCACTGCTGCAGGCATGGCCGCATGGCTGGGCAATACGGCAAACAGTTGTGTGCTGAAGAACTCATACTGCTGTGCCACTGTCAGCAATACTGAGAAGCCCTTCGTGAGAGCCCCAGGTGCACAGATCTACAGCATCGTCAACTGCTATGACACCAATGGAAGCGTGAAGGGCGAAAACGGAAACCCTGTGGGTGGAACTTACTATCCAGCCGACGTGAATCGCCTTGACCGACGTTACTGGAGCCAAACGACAGGCAAGACCTATCCCATGCCCAACTTCCAGTATGACCGCGAGGGACGCTACAATGGCAACAACAACCGGACCTTGGGCACGGGAACTTTCTTTTGTGTGCCTGCTGGCGAGGAGGTGCAGGAGGTGACCATCGCTGCCGACATCAGCCAGATGTTTGAGGCAAAGGCCGCGAACAACCTTGACCGCGCGAACAAGAAGATGGTGGAGCCTGTGCTCATGACGCGCCACCTCTTCAATATCAAGGACGGCAGAAAGTATGCCGAGGAAATATCTGGTTCGCCCGAGAGCAACGCCAGGTACATCCAGGCACACCGTCGTGAGGTATATGCCCGCGCGGGTGCAGACTTCCAGATACGCCTGGATATTCCCATGCCCACCCCCAAGACCACTGCCACCAACATCTATTACAAGGCCAGTGACGGCACTTACCGCAACATGTCCCACTGGGATATGAAAGTCTATGACAGCAATGGCAATGAGGTGAAAGACATGTTTGCGGGTGCTGCCGATTGTCCTGCCGTGAGCATACGCACCACTGGCGGTCGGGCAGAACAGGACAACCACCTCACCTATGACAACATCGCCCAGAATGCCAGCGGCAGTTATTACCGCATCCTCAAGTGCCTGGCCGCCAAAGCCAAGGAGGGCACCTACACCGTGAAACTCTATGCTTGTGACGAGAAGAACCAGATAGTCAAAATCTGTGGCAGCGATAAACCGCTGGAGATAGCCGAGTATGTGGTGACCTTCGAGCCCGAGGAGAAGGCCTCCTTTGTCAACGCTGCCACACTGGAGAGTGATGAGAAATACCACCGTCACCGTGAGGGGTATCTGACTGCCAAGTATGGCGAGCCCCAGGCAAAGGTGGATTATGACGAGTACCTGAAACTGGAGGACCCCGCAGGGCAAGCCAACGACTACATCTGCAACGCAGGCACGGGTGGCATTATTGGTTCCACGTATAGTGCTGGCAAGGCATTCCTCTGGCCGCGCCAGTGGGAGAACAGTTCTTACGGGTTCGGCTATAATCACCGCTATGACTATGCCATGTACTTCGTGACCAACAACTCCTTGTGCACGCCTTACTCTGCTGCCGCCCAGACGGTGACCAGCGATGAGAACTTCGGCAAGGGGCCGTGCCTGCGTGACCGCCTGTTCTATAACACCAAGGGCGAGGAGTCAGGATACTTCTATTATGTGAATGCTGCAAGTGACCCCGGAGTGTGTGCCACTGCGCACATCGACAATATATGTGCGGGAAGCACCCTGTATGTGTCAGCATGGGTGTCAGAGTTCTCCAAGGCAGCCGAGGTGGCCAACCTCATCCTTAACTTCCAGGCACATCTCCGTGACGGAAGCACCGTGACCATGCATAGTTTCGTGACAGGCTATGTGCAGGATCAGGACAGGGGCCGCTGGGTGCATGTCTATTATAGTTTTACGCCCAAACTGTCGGAATATGGCATCAACTCCACCGATGTGAAGTCCTACAGCGTTTCGCTGGAGAACAATTGCATCTCCTCAAGCGGTGCCGACTATGCCGTGGATGACATCCGTGTGTATGTGGCCAAGCCCAGCGTCTTCTCCCGCCAGATAGAACCGGTGTGCTCCGAGAAGATTGCCCCCAAGACTCTGGTCTATGCGTCCATCGACGAGACCCTCGCGTCAAACGGACTTGCAGAGGCCGCCACAGAGGCTGAGGGTAAGAAGATAAACCTCTTCTATTGCTTCGTGGACAAGCATAAGTATGACGAGGCACGTGACGCAGGCAAGGATGGCAGGGCAGCATTCAACGAGGCTGTGCTCCGCTATGAGTACATGCCAGGCGGAGGCGACAACCAGACCTTTGGCCGCCTGTCCTTCAACACGCATTATGCCAGCAATCCCGAGTATAATGAGGAATACGGCCCCGGCGAGGTGGCCTACCGTTCTGTGGTCGATGGTGACCGCTGCCTCTGCTTCAACACCTTCCCCAAGGACGAGGCACTGAGGCCTGGCAAGGAGTACTATGTGGCCATCTACACTGAGGACGAGAATATCCAGAACCCTGTCACAAGCCCAGGAGCCGATGAGTTTGACATTGAGGATGAGTGCTCCAAGACCAGCGTGATGAGGGTGCGTGCGTCGAGCATTGTCAAGATTGACGGTGTGACGGAATTGGATGTGGACGATATTGTCGTGTGCGAGAACCAGCAGCCCACCGTGCAGGTCGATCTCCTGGGGAAGTCCACTGACGGCGAGGGTGGCCTGCTGGAGGTGGAGAAGAATGCGCGTCTCGACTGGTATGTGGGGTCATCAGACGAGTTCTATGGCGAACACGAGGGCGACATTTACCTCAGTGAGGCCATTCTGTTCTTCCGTGAGTCCTACCCCGAGGCCGCCAATCTGAAGGTGGAGCCCACAGGTGACTTTACCGAAGCCATGCGCCAGTATCTGCTCAGCCTGACGGCCACTACCGATTCTGCGGGCAATCCCATCGCCCCCAAACTGCTGCTCTACCGCTCGTCCTACACCTTCCCGCCAGTGAAGAAGACTGACGAGTATGTGTATGTGATGGCGGTGCCCATCAGCAAGCAGTATGGCAATGTGGTCGTGTGTACCACGCCCACCGAGGTGCGTGTGAAGGTGCTCAACCATGCTCCCTCAATGACCGATGGATTCACAGAGATAACCTCCTATCCCGAGGCAATGACCGACGTGCCCCTGCGCATCGGTCTGGATCAACTGCGCGCTGTGAGCACAAAGGTTGCAGAGGCCAAGGATTTCGGCCACCACCTGACCATGCCTGTCAAGAATGTACATCCCGTGACCGAGGGCGCGACCGACATGCAGGCCGCCATGGATGATAACGTGTACCTCACGGCCACCAACGACCCTGCCTACAAGAACCTGCAGGCCACCTCCAGTGATGCATCGTCCAACGGACTGCTGCCCATCGGACTGCTGCCCATCGGACTGCTGCAGGGAATCACGGCCACGAAGGACGGCGGAGATGCCAACCAGTTTGACCTGGTGTTCTACAGCGACCAGCAGTTCGAGTTCCATGAGGGATATTACTACAGCATGAAGTTCGGATTTGAAGAGGTGGTGAAGGCCATGGGACAGACACCCTGCGCGGGCGAGCTTGTCTTCACACTCAAGGTCGTGCCCAAGTACCAGAAGTGGATAGGACAGGAGAACGCCAACTGGAACAACGATGCCAACTGGGCACGTGTGACCTCCAGTGACCTTTACAGGACGGGCGATGTGCGCCAGGACCCCTATGTGACTGATGGCGCGAATGCCAACACCACCTCCTATGTTCCCCTCGATTTCACCCACAGCATCATTGATACGGCATCCGCCCCGCGCCTGTATGGTATGGCCACCTCACCCATCGTGTTCCATGATGGCATCACCTACCAGTGGCCCTCGTCTCCCGACCAGGATTCCACAGGCCAGGTTCAGCCCAACAAGCCCACTGGTGGCATCCAGTATGACATGGTTGCCCAGAATGCTGCGTCGGGCCATGTGACCTGCCGGCCCTGGTATGCCAATACATGCAAGGAGATAAACTTCAGACCTGGCACTGAGATGCTGGGGCAGCAGCACCTGGCCTATGAGAAGGCGTGGGTGGAGTGCAGCCTCGCCCCAGGCAAGTGGTACACCCTGGGCAGTCCGCTCAAGTCGGTGGTGGCAGGTGACATGTATCTGCCCACTGGTGGCGCAAGGCAGGAGACTGAACTCTTCCAGCCCATCACCTTCAGCACCACAGGCTATAACCGCTTCAGTCCCGCCGTTTATCAGCGCGCGTGGAACAAGGCCCAGGCCACCGTGTATGAGATGGGTGGAGGCAGCCGCAATGTGGCGGTGAGGACGGCCTGGAGCCATGTCTATAACGATGTGGACGAGGACTACTCCCATGGCGAGGGCTTCTCCATCAAGGTTGATACCAGCCGTCAGACGGCTCCTGTGGAGCGTGCCCTGCTTCGTTTGCCCAAGGATGATGCCCAGTATGAGTACTACTCCGACAACGCTGCCAGCCCAGTGGTGGGCAATGCGACCCCCATTGACCGCAAGGGCACGGCTTACCGACTCAATGACATCGAGGGCCAGCTTACCGCACAGTCAGCCGGGGCATCGAGGTATTTCCTCATTGGCAACCCCTTCATGGCACACCTGGACATGCAGAAGTTCCTGCAGGCCAACTCTGCCCTGGTGACGCCTAAATATTGGATACTGACCAATGGCCAGCAGAATGCGGCCGTGATGGATCCTGCCTCGGGCGTGTTCGTGGGCAACCTCGGTGAGGCAGGCTATGTGGCTCCCATGCAGTCGTTCTTTGTCGAGGCGCATGCCGAGGCCAGCAGCCTCACCCTCCGCTACACTGCCGACATGACGGCTGTAGATGTGCAGGGCACCCCGGAGTTTGGCATCAATGGCTATGCCCTTGACCATGGCGAGGCTGTGGCCACGCGCGGTGCCGAGGCAGGCAGTGCCCTGCGCATCACCGCCCTTGTGGATGGGCAGCCTGCCTCACAGGCACTGGTAAGCCTGCGCCAGGATGCCCATGCGGGCTATGACGAGGCCGAGGATGTGCTCCTCATTGATGATGAGGTGCTGGGCTGTCAGCCCAAGGTATATACCGTGACCGACAACAAGGCCGTGGATATCAACGCCCTGCCCCGTATCGACAGCACCGAGGTGGGTGTGCTGGCCCAGGACAGTGCCCAGGTCACCCTGCGGTTCACGGGTGTTGACGAGGCTGACGGACTCCTGCTGTGCGACAGGCTCAGCGGCCAGAGCACACCCCTCACCGATGGGCTGTCCTGCACCGTGAAGGGCTCCACCGCTGGCAGGTTCTGTCTGCGGCGTGCCAGCCAGGTCCAGGAAGCCGCTGCCGGCATCAGCATAACCGCCGTGGGCAATGTGCTCTGCGTGGCCGATGGGCGTGGCACAAGCCTTGAGGTGGAGGTGTATGCCACCGATGGCGTGCGTGTCAACAGTCTCGCCAGCCCCACAGGAAGCGTGCGCTGCAGGCTCACCAGGGGTGTGTATGTGGTGGAGGCCAAGGGCGTGGACGACAGGCTCACCCGCACCATAGTGATACCATAACAGATATAAGGAAACAGATGAATATGTTCACAGGCAAGATGAAAACAATAGGCAAACTGCTGACAGTGCTCTGCATGAGCCTGCTGGCCACATGCACCATGGCCGCACATGGGAGTGTGGAGGAGGGGGGGAGGTATGGCACACTGGTGTTTGACTCCCTGGCACAGGATATGGGCTGGATAGAGAAGGACTCTGCGGCGGTGGCTGTGTTCCATTTCCGTGTTGGGGGGGATGCCCCCGTGCTCATCCAGTGTGCCGCTGCGGCATGCAACTGCACCCGGGTGACTTACCCCCACACCCCGATGCGTCCTGGCGAGGAGGGACAGATAGAGGTGCGGTACAATTCAAAGGGGATGCCCCCTGGTTACTTCAGGAAGATAATTGTCATACGCTCCAATGCTGCCGAGCCGCTCATGAAGATATCGGTGAGCGGACGTGTGAAGCGTGAGAAGAAGATAAAGTATATGCCCTAATCTCCCCGTCCCTGTTTGTGGAGGCGTGTTTTTTTAGGGTGCTTATCGCTGAGCAAACGGGGATGTAAGGGCAACTCTGGGCGAAATGGGGTCTGGAGTTGCCCTTTTTCTTGGCTTGCAGAGGTTTGTTTGACCAGGAAACCCTATCTTTGTGAAACAAAATAGTTTATTCGTGATGTTGAAACTCAAGCATATAGTATGGTATGGCCTGGCCTGCCTCCTGCTGCTGCTCTCCTGCATTCGCAGTGAGGAGCCCGGGACTCCCAGTGAGTATGTGAGGGTGGGGGATGCCCTGCCCCGTCTCTCGCTCACCCTCATGGATGGGACGCGGGTGGATAATGCCACCTGGGAAGGACGCACGCTCGTGCTCATCCTCTTCAGCATTGACTGTCCCGACTGCCGCAGGGAACTGCCACAGGTGGAGCGTTTCAGCCAGATGGTGAGCGGACGTGCCGATGTCTTCACGCTGGGCATCAGCCGTGGCGGTGGCCATGATGCGGTGAGTGCCTATTGGGAGCGTAATGGACTGACGTTCCCCTGCTCGCCCCAGGAGGACAGGCGCGTCTATGACCTCTTTGCCTCCAGCGTGGTACCGCGCGTCTATGTGGTGAGTCCCCAGGGCAGGGTGACCCACATGTATGATGACACCGACATGCCATCGGCCGAGGTCCTGCTCCGCTGCCTGGATGAGTGACGCATAAAAAAGCAGGGATTTCTTTGGCTGTCTCGCATAAAAGCCACATCTTTGCGCTATCATAATATTAAAAGTATTGTCATTATGAACACGGTGACCATAAACAGGGATGCTTACCAGAGTGCCGAGGCGTATGCGCGCCAGCACAATATCAGCATCGAGGAAGTGGTGGAGAAGGGTATCTCTCTGCTCATGGAGAAAATAAAAATACGCTCAAGGAGTGCGCGAAATCGTTCTTCTGAGTTTGAACATGCCATGGCATTCATGGATACCATTATGATGAAGAAGGGTGGAACTCCCATTCCTTCTGATGAGGATGGCAAGGGAATAGTGGCAAGGATGAAGTATGACGCATGAGAGTCTTTGTTGATACCAATGTTTTGATGGACTTTGTCTGTCGTCGTGAGCCTTTTGTGGAAGATGCAAAGAGGCTCTTTGCCATGGGATATATGGGTGAAGTCGCTTTGCAGACCAGTGCCTTGTCCCTTGTCAATGTGATGTATGTGGCGCATAAGTATAATCATGACGAGGTGCGTGAGTCTCTGATGGCAATCTCCAAGTTTGTCGAGGTTTGTGACTTGGAGGGAAGTACTGTGGTGGAGATGCTCTCCTCTGACTGGAAGGATTACGAGGATGCCACGCAGAACAGGACTGCCATGCTGGCCATGGCTGACTGCATAGTGACCCGCAACAAGAAGGACTTCACGCCTTCGGCCTTGCCTGTTCACACCGTGCCGGAATTGCTTGCCCTCTGCAACGTATGACGACATAAAAGAGGGTGTGTCAAAACGCAGACAGTGCGGGCTGAAAGCCCTAAAAGCACACAGCCCAGGATAACATCCTGGGTAATCCAGACATATTGCAAAGAACGCCCTGAAAGGGCAAAAGCATAGAGTGTGAACGCTTTTGCCCCTTCAGGGCGTGTTGTATTCTGCTTCCATTTCACCCAGGACGTTGCCCTGGGCTATAGGCAAATTGCCCCTTCGGGGCGCGTTGTCGGCATTCCGACACAGCATCTTCGTTTTTTCGGTTCTATGGTTATGCGGTCGTTGGCGTGGCTGAGTGGGAAGGCGGGCTTCCCTGTCTGCCAACCAACCTTAAAACCTCATAACCTCAAACTCCCTCATTCCATGCGTCCCCGTCATCATCAAAGAGACTCACGTCACCGTTTACCTTGCTTCCGTTCTCTATCAGAGACTGCCCTGATGTTGCTATTATAGAGGTCACCTCCATGTCCATAACCTTCATGGATGGTGCCAGATATGTCTTCTTGTTCATAACGAATTGCTTTTTTGCGTGAAAAGGCTTCACTTACTTCACTATAAATTTCTTGCCGTTCTGGATATAGACTCCGCGTCCCAGTTTCTCCAGGTTTGTCCCCATGTACTGTCCCTGGATGTTGTAGATGGCAGACTTCTCCTGGGCGGGCCCGTCGCTGTCAATGTCCTCTATGGCAGTGGGCTCTCCATCGATGAGGGCATACATCTTTGCCTCGTTGGTGCCATTGGGCACTACGAAATAGGCACGCAGGCCCTTGAGCACATTGTGCTTGTCCTGGGCATCCTTGGGCTTCTTGAACCGGTTGCTTGCCGTGAGGAAGAGGTTGGTGCCGTCGGTCGTGAGGGTGGCCTGCCCATAGGTACCCACCATGCTGTAGCCGTCCTTCTCTACCGACTGGGCAGTCTGCTCCAGGAGGGTGGCATACTGGAATGTGGGATTCTGAATGTCCCGGTCGGGGTTGACGAGGTAGGGCTTGCCTGCCTCTATGGCCTTGGCCTCGCTGAATACCAGGGTGTTCTTTCCGTCCTCGTCCTCTACGCTGGTGAACTCACGCACCTTGCATCCTTCGCCGAATACGGAGGTGATGCGTGCCGCTGAGATGTTGAAGGGAACGCAGAAGGTGTTCCACACGCCAGCCTTGAGGGTACGTGTCAGACTGATGTTCACATCGCCCAGATAATCAAACTTGCTGTTGGTGCCTTCCTCGCTGATAGGCTTTTCATGAGGGTCTGTGGCATCCAGTTTCCACAGACTGCCGCTGTCCCTGTTTCCGTCGTGGGTGTAGAATCCCAGGGTGTTCGTTTTGTTTAAGTGAGCTCCGGTATAGTAGTTCAGATAGACCAAGGCTGCTGCACCTGAGGTTGTGTAGGGCTGTATTTGGTAGCCCGTGACGCCACGGGTTGCACAACTCGTGATATAGAAGTAATTGCCCATCGTGTCGCTCAACTGTACAAAATCCTTTTCACCATAATCCCCAGTGCCGGTCTTGTATGATTCCTTCTTGTCGTATGTGAGCCACTTGCCCTTGGAATAGTCGTAGATATAGTAGGCATCTTTAATGCCATCTACCTGGTAGAACACAAAGTGCCCATCGTCCTCGGCAGTAGGCTTCATGTCGCGTCCCACTCCTGCATTATATCCGTTGTGCATGGTAAACACATTCTCCAGTCGCCGGTCTCCTGCCTTGTCTGGTTCTGTGGTGGCGACTGCTATTTGCTCGGTAGAGTGTGGTGTGCCAAGAAACCATAGTGAGCCATCATCCTTGCCTCCATCATGCCACCAGATTCCTATTGTGTTATTTCCATAATCCTTGTATCCGCCATAATAGTTCAAGTACCATGGAGTCGAAGGTAGTTCGCCTTTCGTGTCCACAAGTCTAATCTCGTAGCCGTTATTCTTCTCTGTGATTACAAAACTGCTAGCGGAATCTTTGGTGTTAACCAATTTGATGTAATTCTTTTGTCCTGTGCCTTTGTCAGCCTTGCCATAGTCATCTTTGACCTCATAGGTGAGCCATTGTCCCATGCTACAATCATAGATATAGTAAGCATTGTCTTTTCCTTCTACTTTATAGAAGGCGAAGGTGCCTACATCCTGTGTTGTGCTTTGTGTGGGCAGTAGGTCTTCTTTCCAGAAAAGGCATTGGCTCTGGTTATTGTAGATAGTGTAAATGTGCTCGGGGCCATTATACTGGCCTGGCAGTGTATCGCAGGCTTCAAGTGTTCGCTTGTCATCGGCAGTGGCGTTCTGCACGGCCGTCGCGAATAGCAAAAGTGCGGCCATGAGGGATTTAACTATTTTACCCCCCCCCAGACACACACACATTCTGAGATAAAACGTGTAACATCGTGATAATGAATAAAACTGTTATTATTTTACAATAAGAATAGATATCCTTTTCCTTCCAGGGGTGCAAAGATATAAACTATGAGCGTGACAGCAATCAGTTTTCCTCATTTTAACAATATATCACAAATATGCGAAAATGGCTTTTGTGCCTTGTCTGCCGAATGGGGGGCTGCTCTTCCGCTCATGGCAAGATGCATGCCCCAAAAGGCAGTAGTACTGCGATGGACAAATAAGCACCTTGCGATGGCAAGGGCAGTAATACTGACTTGCCCATCGCAGTATATCCTCTCCAACGAACCGGGCTTGTTTGACACAAGTGAAGGATGGTGCCAGAGAGCGTAGTAGGTCACTTGCTATTATGAGTGCGTATGTGTCCTCAAACAAGAGGCAAAGGAAAGGCGGTTTTTGCCGAAGGCAGGTTTTGGGCAGTCCTTGTGCTCGATGGGCCGCTTGCGGCACATCATGGTCGTGGGAGAGGCAGAGCGGGAGGGGAGCTTGCTCACGCCCGCCTGTGCCCCTCACGCGGCCATGAGCCGGCAGGCTCGAGCACAGGGGCTGGGTTTTAATGGTTTTCTTCGATTATACAGAGGTTATACAGACCCCAATGACAAAAAGAAAGAGGCGTGCAACTCTCGCGCTGCACGCCTCTTATTATGATTTAGTATGTCCGTGAATCCTCTCACTTAACCAGCACCTTGGCTGTCGCCGAGCTGCTTCACGCTCGGGCTTCACGGAATAAGCTTTCGGCCTTTTTCCGTGAATCCTCTCACTTAACCAGCACCTTTTTCCCATTGATGATGTAGAGGCCACGGGTGGCCTTGCCTACACGCTGGCCCGTGAGGGTGTAGATGCCACGCAGGCGGGCGGGAGTGTCGGTGTCGTCGCCTGCCGCGATGTCGTCGATGGCATCGGGGGTGACTGGCTTGAGCTCGATGGTGTTGCGGCTCATGTCAAACACCACGGTGTAGGTGGCTGTGTCAGTGTCCTCGGCCATGGGCACCATCCACTTGCGGTCGGCGCCACGCTGCAGGTCGGTGAGGACGCTGCCAGGCTGGAGCACCGTCTCGTCAGCGGCTGAGCCGTAGCGGGCCTCGGTCCAGTTGCCGCGCGGCATGAGTGAGAACTGGATGTCGGACTCGGTGGAGCGGCAGGCGAAGATGGTGAAGCTGGCATTGCCGTTCCACTGGTCGGCCGTGTGGAAGAAGGTCACATCGCCCTCATACACGCCCTCGCCCTTGTGCTTCAGGGCCACAGCCTCGTCATTCTTCCAGTCGTGGCGCTCGCCCTTGCTGTCGAGCACGGTGCCCACCACATAGACATAGTCGGACCAGTTGTAGCT
>CAVKOT010000023.1:0-21278 GCA_963658045.1 Opitutia bacterium UBA4654 | reverse complement strand
ATGCAAAGTTTGGCTTCTATGTCAACCTGGGCTTCTTCAAGAAGAGGTTCACGGTGTTTGATGCCGGCATAGGCGGTGTGTTCAAGGCCGCGCTGCCCAATCCCAACTACTTCACGGGCAAGGCCAAGATGAAGCTCTACCTGCTGGGCGGACTGGTTGACCTGCAGAAGACCTTCAAGTTCCAGTGTGGCGACGTGTGCAAACTCTTCATGGGCAACGCACTCGACAACTACATATTGTTTGAGGACTGCTCCATCGGAAGTGAGAAGATAGAGGACATGCTGTCGAGCAAGATTGACTGGGAACTGGCCAACAAGCCCAGCATCCAGACCCAGGCCTCGCTCAACACCACCATCGACGTGGTGGACCCCACCGCCCTGGAGGATCTGCGCAATGGCTCAAAGGATACGGGCAACAACGAGTCGGCTCTCGAACTCCTGGCCAACCGCAAGTTCATGTTCTCGCTCCACCCCGACTCGCTGCCCACACTGACGGAGTACAAGACTTACTCCGACGCGAAGAATGACAGGAATGGCACTGTGTGTGAGCTCAATTCCCACCGCTCGGGCACCCGGCTCACGCTGGACCTGTTCCGCCTCAACCCCAACCGCTACTATCGTCTCAGGGTGACAGGCCGTGCCATGGAGTTCCGCAAGAAGGGATGGACTGACCCCGAGACCTACGATACCATCAAGGGAAAGTACATCGAGACCCCCTGGGTGCAGACCAAGTGCTATTACTTTGCCACCACAGAGGACAAGACCGACTATGACGACAATGCCGACCTGGAGCCGCAGGTGAAAGTGGCCTTCCCCGGAGACATCCGCGACGGCCAGATGAGGCTCTTCAGCAACAGTTACCTCCCCGCTGCCTATGTGGATGTGTGCCAGCCCAGCATCTCACTGAGGAGGAAGATGAAGGGACAGGTATATAACAAGGGGACACTCATGTGGCGCACGTTCAACATGAGCGGGCGCGAACTGGAGAGCAAGGAGAATGCCTGGATAGAGAATGACTCGGTGTCCATCCTCACGCCCTCCAGCCCCTTCACCACGGTAGAGCGTGACAAGTATGTGCGCCTCAAGCTCCAGTATCAGTGGACCGAGACCATCCCGAGCCAGGGGCGGTGGGTCATGGCGAAGACCACAACCGTCTATGGCCGCAATGCCGACGAGGTAAGGAGAAACGCCGAGAAGGGACTCAACAAGCGGCTCTTCCGCGTGGAAGTGAGGCGTGCCGAGCAAATGGTGATGCGTGATGACAGGTCTGATGACCAGAGGAAGTTCACGGTAATCCTGTACCAGCTCAAGAAAGGCAACGTGACAGTGACACGTGTCAAGGACCTGATGTCACTCGTGTGCATGCCCAAGGACATTGATGGTGATGACCTGACCTCCTATTACGGGACACAGTTCCTGGCTACCCGCCTGGACAATGTGGATGTGGTAGAGTACATGGATGACGACAAGGCCTACTTCAACAGTTCGGAGGAGGGTGGGACACTGACCACCTTCACCGACCGGAATGGGAAGAAGGCACTGAGGCTGGCCGATACACCGTCAACCTACATAGCCTACCTGGGCAACCTGTTCTTCATCGGTGGCAAGCCCATCAAGTCCTCAAAGAATTACTTCGACATAGACATCACCACCTCCACGGCTCTCAAGTTTTCCTCGCCATACGGTGACTGGCAGGGACTGCTCAGCAACACCAACGCACAGGTGTTCAATGGCAAGAGGCAACTGCTGCCCATCATGTACATGGGCAGCAGGGTATGGCGGGATCAGTTGAACACCCCCTACCCCCTCTACAGTGCCTACTCCTCGCGGCTGCTGGGTGGCACGGAGGCAGGCGTGGTCAACTGGCACCCGCTCACCGAGGATACCCACATGGATGTCGTGCGTGACCTCTACCACACTTGCGAGTGGGTGAGCCTAAAGATTTGCGTGCTGCTTTACAGCCAGCATGACAACAGCAAGAAGGACTTCCGCAACTGGCTCAGTGCCAATTTCGGCAATATGATCACCTACCGAAGCATTCTGGACAAGCACTTCTTCTCCATCAGCGTCCCCTCCTACCAGTTCCCGCTCCTGTGGGTAGGCAGCGAGAAAGGGCACAAGGCCAGCATGGACCTCAAGAACATGGTGAAGATGAGCCCCCGCCACCCCAGGGTCACCTACAGCAGTTGGTCCAGGGTGCTCTACTGGACCAGCCTGTCTGATTTCGCGCGCCCCGATGCCTACAAGAAGATGCCCAAGGTCACATTCCCTGCCACCACCGCGCTGAAGAACATCAAATCCATGAAGTTCACCCGCTATCGCGTGAACGCATGGAACTTCAAGCAACTGCGCTGGACGGTGTACCAGGGTGACGCACTGAAGACACCCACAGGGCAGTTCTACAACACCTATTGGCGGACGAACCCCTTTGGCGGTGGAACAGGCAGGAAGAGCAGCGTGCGCCCTGTGCCCCAACCAGGAAGCAGCCAAAATCCATCCTCGCCAACCAAGGAACTGCCCAAGCGGGGAAACATAGGCAACAGTAATTCAAGATTAGGACTATGAAGATAAGGAACTATACGATGAGACTACTGGCGGGAGCCGCCCTGGCTATCCCCGCACTCCTGCTCGCGGCAGTCAACCGCCCCACAGTCCCGCCCCGCCAGGGACAGAGCGACACCCTGGAGGTGAGGGAGCAGGCTGGCACGCTGCCATCCGACACGGCCTGGGACGAACAGGACACCCATGGGTTCCTGCCCGGAACCTATAAGCCGGGCACTCTCAAGGCCGATACGGCCACCCTCGAGGACATGAAAGTGAACATCGCACTGCTGGCCCGCCCCTATGGTGACAGCGTGGTGCTGCGCTGGGGACTCGCAGCCTATCCCGAGTGGAACTATCTGACCCGGTCGGGCGTGAACATCCTGCGCCACACCGACAGCGACAGCCACTTCACGCTGGACACCCTGGCCATGGGGCTGAAGCCCCTCACGCTTGAGCAGTTCAAGGCCAGGTATCCTGACGAGGCCGACTCACTGGCCTACATGGGCATGGGGGCCATCTATGGCACAGGCGAACTCACACCCGAGCAGACGGGCTACGAGCCAGGCAGCATAGGGTCGCTGGCCGAGATAGAGCAGGACCAGAAGGTGCGGCTCATGATGGCGCTGCTGGCAGCCGAGTGGCGTGCCGACCTGGCCGATGCCATGGCCCTACGCTTCGTGGACCACACTGCCAGGCGTGGCGTGACCTACTCCTACTATGTGGTGCCCACCGATCCAGACACCACTGGACGCATGTTCATCGCCTCGGGCATGGCTGAGCACGTGAGGAACGTGCGCTACAAGCCCGCCAGGTATGACGTGCAGCTCAGGGACAGCATCACGGGGCATGGCGAGGTGACACTCACCTGGAACGACACCATCAACGGCAGTTTCGAGCTCTACCGCCGTGTGGCGGGCACGGTGGAATGGGAGCATGTCAACGAGCACCCCTACATCCCGCCCTACAAGATGGAGTTCACCACCGAGGACGTGATGATGTCCAACACCGTGCGGCAGATAGGTACCTATGAGTATGCGGTGCAGGCCCATGATGCCTTTGGCGACCTGACGGAGATGAGCGCGCCCCTGCGCGTGCGCTTCCCCGACATGATGCCGCCCAAGGGGCCCGAGATTACGCACATCGTGATAGACCGTCCCGAGGAGGACCCCACGGCCAAGATCTATGCCGACATCCACTTCCGCAAGGACACGATGGAGGCCGACTTCGTGCGCTACGTGCCGCTCTACTACAGCGAGCGCGACACCCTCAAGCAGTGGCGGCTGCTCTCCAGCCAGTACATCGCGCCCACCGATACCATGGCGCGCGTCGATGTGACCCACATATCCACGGGCATGGTGAGCATCGCGGCAGTGGATACGGCCGACAACATGGGCTACAGTTTCCCGCGACAGTTGCGCGTGGCCGACATGAAGCCGCCCGTGGCACCGCACAACCTCAGGGCGATGCCTGCGCTGGACGGCACGGTGGCACTCATGTGGGACATGCGTGACACGCTCGACGTACACTACTATGAGGTGCTCTACGCCAATGCGCCCGACCATGAGTTCACGCGTGCCAACAATGACTATATACGCACCCGCTCCTATACCGACAGCATTGCCACCGACGCCAACCAGCGTTACATATATTATTATGTGCGCGCGGTGGACTTTGCCACCAACATGGGCGAGAGCAGTGACACCATACGGGTGCTGCGCCCCAACCCCTCGCCACCCTCCAGGGCCCACCTTGACTCGGCCTGGGTGGATGCCTCGACCATACACATGCGCTGGATAGGCGGGGGTGACGAGATTATCGCGCGCTACCATGTGCTGCGCCGCAGGCAGGGAGCCAGCGAGTGGACACTCCTGCGCGTGTGCGACGCCGACTCGGTGCGCGAGGCAGGCTATGTGATGCAGATTGACGACTCGCCCGAGGCCGGACCTGGCATGCGGTATGAGTATGCCATGGAGACGCTGAGCTTCTGGGACGTGAGCTCGGGCCTCACACCCATCTACTCGGCCCTGCTGCGCGGCGAGACCCTGCTGGACATCCCCGTCACACTGGCCGCTGACTACGACCCCGAGGGGCGCAGGGTGAAACTGGCCTGGGAGGCGGGGCCGAGTCCCACCAGCGCGCCCTACTTCTTCTGCGTCTATCGCAAGACACCGCTCGACAAGTCATTCCGCTATCTGACCGACAGCCCCGCCGGCAAACTCTGGTACGAGGACTTCCGATGCCGCCCCGGCGAGACGGTGCAGTACTGCGTCTCCATCCGCTTCCGTGACGGTCGGCTGGCCCCCAGGTCCAATGTGGTATCGGTGACCATCCCCCAGAAGGAGGGTGCCGGGGAGTGACATGACATGATTATAAATCAGAAAACCAATGCCCTATGAAGCATCTGTTATGGCTCATGGCCCTGTGCCTGGTGCTGGCCTCCTGCGGGGAGTACTTCGAGTTCGAGGAGTCACCCGGCGCGTGGGACAGCGTGAGCATGAGGGTCGAGAGAGACTCCGCATTCATCATGGAGGGGGACTCCATGCCGCTCAGGGTGGAGTTCACCCCCTCCAACCCCAATGGCTCGCCCGTGTTCTGGCTGTCATCGGACACGGCCCTGGCCCGCATTGTCAATGACACCCTGGTGGGCGTGCGCACGGGCGACGTGCAGGTGAGGGCCGTGGGTGGGTATGGCCGCCTGGAGGACACCTGCCACGTGAGCGTGATAGAGCCCTGGCTGATGCAGGACTTCAGCGCCAGCCACCCCCATGACATGGTGGTCTATGCCCGCATCACGGTCGATGGCCAGCCGTGGGATGCCTCGGCGTGCATGGTGGGAGCCTTCGTGCGCGGGCAGCTGGCGGGGATGGCGGTGCCGCGCTCGGCCTTCGGCATCGACTATGCCGAGATACGCATCTGGGCACTGGCCACGCAGGACGTGGGCCGTGTGACCTTCCGCTGCTATGTGCCCCGCCGCTACCGCCTGTATGTGGCCGACGAGCGACCGGAGTACAGCGGCACCCAGGCCCTGGGCACGCTGTCAAGCCTTTACCCTATCAACTTTAACTCTGCAAGGAAATGACTAAGAGGAACATCCAGTATCTGCTGGCCATGCTTTGCCCCGTGCTCCTGCTGGCGGGATGCACCCTGATGATGGACGAGACGGGGCAGGGCACCCAGCCAGACGGCGAGTCGGGCGACGGCTTCACCGCACCCAAGACCGAGGTGAGCGACATGGGACGCGTGACCTACCAGTTTGCCGAGGGCACGGTGCTGCTCGACGAGCGTTACCGCCCCTACATCCTGCGCTTCGCGGCCGACACTGCCTACCACAATGTGGAGGTTTACCTGGCCCGCAGCATCCCGGCCGGCCTGCTGCCCAGGCGGGGCAACTGCTTGGCCACCACGCTGCACGACATCTTCGACATGGGGCTGTACCACCGCATCGACAATGTGGAGGATGCGGGCGTGGGCTACAGGCTCACGGCCCATGCCGTGCACACCAGCGAGGTGTACAAGTGCCTGAGGCTGGAGACGGACTTCTATGTCGAGCGCACCGACTCTGACACGGCCGTCACCCGCTCGCCTGCCACCGACACCCCTGGCTACAGGCTGGTGGGTGCCTATGGACGCACACGTTCCGAGGAGAGCGACATCCTGGACTACAAATTGCTGGACACGGGGCTTGAGTTGCAGAATGTCAAGCAGGACGAGGTGTGGAAGAAGGTGCTCAAGACCGACAAGTGGATCGACCCAAAGACGGTGGCAGGGAAAATCAAGGGCGGCATAAGCGGTGACTGCAACGCCTATGCCACCTACCAGCTGGGCTTCAAGGTGACGCTGATGTATGACGAACTGGCCCAGAGCACCGACTTCCGCTGCCAGCTCTATCACAAACTGGCTGCCGGGGTGTATGGCCAGGAGATGACCGCTACCGTGAGTTTTCCCGTGGCGGGCTGCTCTTACTATCTGAAGCCGGGCACCAAGAAGCGTCCCCTGATATTCCAGGAGCGGGTGTATAATGGTGATGACTACTTCGTGGAGTTGCGCGAGCTGACCAAGCCCTTTGCGGTGGGCCCCATCGTGGGACGATTCTTCCTGGCCGGCAACTTCGTGATAGACCTGTATGCGGGGGTGCGCTCGTCAGTCCCCTTCCAGTGGGAATACAGCTATGGCGGCAAGCTTGCCGAGTTCGGCTTCCACAAGGACGAGCAGGGAGAGTATGCCTATCCCACCAAGAAGGACAAGGCTGCCACCTCGGACATCTATGAGACGCTGGACAACGTGGCCTTCACGGCAGGACTGCGCTTCAACCTCAACTTCCAGGCGGGAGTGCGCCTGGCCGAGGTGGCAAAGGCGAACATCAACGTGGATCCCAGCTTTGAGATAAGGTACACGGGCGGGAGCACGGGCGACGGGATGTACAAGGACCTCTCAGAGAATGTGCTGAACAATGCCGAGGACGGCAGGCTGGACCTGGACCTCACGCTGGACTTGTCATTCTCAGGCGAACTGGACTTTAAGTTTATGACCGTGCCCCTGGGGCGGCTCACGCTGGGCGACATCACCCCCTTTGTGCTCTTCTCCCGCACCACCCCACTCCATCCCCAGTTGCAGGCAAGCGTCACTCCCGATGACTCAGCCAGCACCAGCGGCGAGGTTCAGTACCATGCCACGGTCACCACGGTGCCTGGCACCGGCTATCTGCTGCCTGTGCTCACCAGCACTCCGCCCATGCTGTACATCTACACCTCCTATGGCAAGTTGCTGAAATGCGAATATCCCGATGACGCCAAGGGCGGATATGACCCCAGGAATGAGTACACCTACTCGTTCAGTCTGCCCAATGATGTCACGATCTATGATTATCTGGTGGCCCTGCCCGTGCTGGAGCAGCGGTACTCCAAGCCCCTGAAGTTCCGCAGGGGTGGCCTGTGGATGAGGATCAGTGACCTGGAGCAGATGAGGGTGACCCATGGCTCGACAGCCGACGGACAGGTATATGCCTTCAAGTTCAACCTGAAGGGGCACAAGATACAGAAAACCAAGGCCATCAATGCAGAGATTACCATCGAGGACGGGACAGGCAACCTGGTGGGCTACCAGAACTTTGAGCTGGAGCGGCTGGGGACAAACTTCGACCGCGACTATCTGTTCCTCTTCCAGGGCAAGCAGGATGGGCAGTACCTGGTGAAACTGTACCTGAACGCGGATGTAGCCTATGAGACAGGGCTGTATCTGGACAGCGGGAAGGTGCTGCTCGTGCCAGGGGGTGGCAACGAGACGTTTGACTACCGCGAGGCAACCCAGTCGGGCACCTACACCCAGGGCTATGAGATACTGGAGTGAGGGAGATGCCGGCACACGGCCGTGCGGCCTTATGGCCTGGGGCTGTGCGGTGCCAGGAAAAACGCATCACGGTGCATGTGCCCGCGCATGCACCTGCATCAAGCATCACATGCCGCTGCGTGAGCCAACGCAGCGGCATGCACAAAATGAGGCCAGCCGCCTGTCCCATGTGGGGCGGGCGGCTGGCCGGCTTTTGACGCTATGGTACATAATCAGAGTTTGCTGAATGCCTGGTCCAGGTCGGCGATGATGTCGTCGATGTGCTCCACGCCGATGGAGAGGCGCACGGTGCTGGGCGTGATGTGCTGCTCGGCCAGTTCCTCGGGACTCATCTGCGAGTGGGTGGTGGTGTAGGGGTGTATGACGAGCGACTTCACATCGGCCACATTGGCCAGCAATGAGAATATCTGCAGTGAGTCGATGAACTTCCACGCATCCTCCTGGGTGCCGTCAATCTCAAAGGTGAAGATGCTGCCTCCGCCATTGGGGAAGTATTTCTGGTAGAGGGCATGGTCCTTGTGGGTGGGCAGGGCAGGGTGTGACACACTCTTCACCCTGGGATGATGGCTCAGGTAATCGACCACCTTGAGCGCGTTCTGCACATGACGCTCGATGCGCAGGGGCAGGCTCTCCACGCCCTGCAGCAGTATCCAGGCGTTGAAGGGGGAGATGGTGGCGCCAGTGTCGCGCAGGATGACGGCACGGATGCGGGTCACGAAGGCTGCCGCGCCAGCCACGTCGGCAAAGATGGCACCGTGGTAGGAGGGGTCGGGCTTGGCCAGGGTGGGATACTTGTCGGCATGGGCCTTGAAGTCAAACTTTCCGCCATCCACAATCACGCCGCCCAGCGAGCTTCCGTGGCCACCGATGAACTTCGTGGCACTGTGTACCACCACGTCGGCTCCGTGCTCAAGGGGACGGATGAGGAGCGGGGCGAAGGTGTTATCGACGATGAAGAGGATGCCGTGGCGGTGTGCCACCTCGGCAATGGCATCCAGGTCGGTCACGTCGCTGTTGGGGTTGCCGAAGGTCTCGGCATAGATGACCTTGGTGTTGGGGCGTATCGCGGCCTCCAGGGCCTGCAGGTCATTCACGTTGACAATGCTGTACTCCACGCCCTGGGTGCTCAGTGTGTGGGTGATGAGGTTGAAGGAGCCGCCATAGAGGTTGTCGGCTGCCACGATGTGGTCACCATTCTGCAGCACATTTTGCAGGGCATAGGTGACGGCTGCCGCACCGCTGGCCACAGCCAGGCCGGCCACTCCACCCTCCAGTGCAGCCACACGACGCTCAAAGACATCCTGGGTGCTGTTGGTCAGGCGGCCATAGATGTTGCCTGCGTCACGCAGTCCGAAGCGGTCGGCAGCATGCTGAGAGTTGTGGAACACATAACTGGTGGTCTGGTAGATGGGCACCGCGCGTGCGTCGCTTGCGGGGTCGGCGGTCTCCTGACCAACGTGCAATGCCAGAGTCTCAAGGTGAAGTTTCTGATTTGTAGCCATAGTCGTATTCTCCTTTTATTCGTTTGTGTTATCGTTGTTATCAAGTTTGCTTCACTGGGAGAGTGCGCTTGCATTTCCTTTGTTTCGCACTGCAAAGTTACGGCAACGCAGGCTCGATTTGCAACAAAACACACTTACTACAGAAAACAATTCTACTACAATATAATTTATAATGAAATTATTTCTGTCACGAGGCATTAAGGGAAGCCTTGGGAGAAAGATTGTCCACCATGCGGGAAAAGCCACTTTTCCTGGCTTTTCCCGCGTGTGTCCCGCAGTAAAGTTGTATATTTGCAACTGACTAAGACTATAGACCTTATGACAAGAACGCCCCAGCATTACCCCCCTACCCCACAGTCCAGGGCCCACCTGTGGTGCGCCCTGCTGCTCATGCTTGCCCTTACGGCACGGGCTGAAGGGCCCAGCCTGCCCCTGGCCCCCACGCCTTGGGGCTGGAGCACAGCCGAGGCTGACAGCGGGCAGATGCAGACGGACGAGAGGAGGACCTACTCAGCCAGGGTCACCGATGCCGAGTCGGGCGAGGAACTGCCCTTCTCGCAAGTCTATATCAGCGAGGGGCGCGGCACGATGGCCAACTCCGAGGGGTGGTTCAGCATAAGCGCACTGCCCTCGGAGATGCTCACCATCACCTGCATGGGCTACCAGCGCGTGAGGATAAAGGCTGCCGACCTGCCGCGCACGCTGCGCCTCAGCCCCGCCACGACCGAGATGCGCGAGGTGACGGTGGTGGCTCCCGGCAACATCCTCAAGCAGGTGGTGCAGCAGATGGAGGCCGACTACCAGGCACACAAGAATGCCTATTCCTATTATTATATGCGGCAGACTTACCGCATGGACGATGCCGTGGAGATGGCCGAGGCGTATTTCACAGCATGCTGCGCCAACAATCTGCGACGGGTGGAGTTCATGGCGGGAAGGGTGTTCCATGGGAAGAATGGGGAGAGGAGGCTGGCACTGGACTTCTCCAACACCCACGCCACGCTGTCGCTCGCTCCCATGATAAAGGGCGAGCCCTTCTGGCAGGGAGTAGCCATACCGCTCAACCAGAAGGCTTACCGCAACCGCTACAACTATGAGGACAATTGTCAAACCAGCGTCACCTCGCATGCTGACCAGGGCGGGAGGCGCATTCTGTGCATACACATCCACTCGCCCAAGGGAAAGAAGCAGCGCAAGCCCATGATGAGCGGTGACCTCTATGTGGAGGCCGACAGCCTGCGCCCCATCGGATTCAAGGGCAGGATAGAGGGGCTGAGGATGGAGACAAGCCTCAACGGCGAGAATCGGGTCACCAAGGCCAGCATTGACATCAACATCGCCTACAGCCACGCCCAGGGATTCAACAAGGTGGCAGCCATCAGCACACGCCTGATGTGTAAGGGGATTGACTGCCAGACCACAGCCTACAATGTGGACGACCTCGACATCCCAGATGACTCCTACGGCAACCGCTCCCCCAACCTCATCATGGCCATCCAGCACACCCGCAAGGACGCGGCATGGTGGCAGAAGAACATCATCCTGCCCACCGAGGCCGAGCAACGGCTGATGAGGGAGAATGGAATAGAACCCGACACAAAACCTGAGAAACAATCACATAACACCAGACTATGACAAGGCATTGTTTCACCTTACTGCTTCTCGCCCTGCTCCCCCTCGCAGCATGGTGCCAGAAGCCCTTCAGTAGCAAGATTGTGGATGCAGAGACAGGCGAGCCTCTGCCCTATGCCCAGGTATATACCACCGATGGCAAGGGGTGCCTGAGCAATGGGGATGGTGAGTTTACGCTACAGCCCCCCGTGGCCGACAGCATACGCGTGAGTTTTGTGGGCTATGCCACGCAATGGTTTCCCGCCGACAGGCCGCTGGCAGAGATAAGGCTACAGCCCTGCACCAGGCAACTGCGGGAAGTCACAGTGACTCCCAAGAGTGCGAGGAGCATCCTTACCGCACTGGCCAAGCGGCTGGAGAAGGACTACAAGCGAGGAAAGGAAGCCGAGGGATACTACTTCTGCCGCGTGATGGAGCAGTCAGACAAGGTGAATGACCTGCTGGATGCCATCGTGAAGGCCAGGAGCACCGTCAACCTGCGCAAGGCGGAGGTGCTGACTGGCAAGCACAGCAGCCTGAATGCCAAGGATGAGAAGCCCAACCTGGCACAGATGAATCTGCACCGCATACTGGAGGTGGGGCCCATCATACGCGACGCGGACTTCTGGGCAGACATTGTCGCGCCCCTGGACAGGATACTCTTTATGAACCAACTACGGTATTACGACTATGACTATGACATCCTGAGCCAGAAGAATGGCGATGCCATGTACAAGATTACGATGGTGCGCTCGGATGTGGGCAGGCGGAACAATGTGAAACTGATAGAGGGCGCGCTGTATGTGGCAGTGCGCTCGGGCGAGCTGCTGCGCTTCGAGGCCCGGCTACCCAACATGCAGATGACGACCATCGGGACGCAAGGGACATTCCGCGTGGAGGATGTGGAGACGCATGTCAACATCAACTATCGGCACAGCCGGGGCTTCACAGAGGTCGATCATGCCGATGTGCAGATAACGGGGCCCAAGTTCTACGGCCAGGCATTCCTGTATAGCCTAAATGGGAAACTATTATCCAAGCCGGAGGAAAAGGGCATCGCCATCAAGGGCAATATGCTGAACGCCATGAGCCAGGCAGGATATGACTCGCTGCTGTGGGCATCATCGGAGGTGGTGAAACTGACCGAGCGGGAGAGGCAGACGCTGGCCGCCTCAGAGAAGAAGGAGAAGGAACTGGCCTCGCTGGTGGATGTGACGAAGGTGAAGCCCGATGTCACCCTGTCGGCCTTCTCGCCACACTATCGCCTGGCGACCCGACAGGCCGCCTTCGGCAGGACTATCCCACAGGAGAAGGTATTCATCCACATGGACAACACAAGTTACCAACTGGGTGACACCATCTGGTTCTCGGCCTACACGCGCCGCACCGACACCGACCGCCCATCGGACGTGAGTGGCGTGCTCTATGTGGAGCTCTACAGCCAGGAGGGCTATCTGATGGAGCGCAAACTCATAGAGATGCGCAAGGGACACGGCCAGGGGTTCTTTGCGCTGAACCATCAAATCCAGTATGCAGGCTTCTATGAACTGCGGGCCTATACGCGGTGGCAACTCAACTGGGGGCTGCACGAGCACAAGCACTCCAGCCTCTTCGGCAAGTACTTCGACTCGGAGCAGCAGGAGCGGGAGTATTACCGCGACTATGAGAAACTGTACAGCCGTGTGTTCCCCGTGTATGACAAGCCCACAGCGCCTGGTGACTGGAGCCACGAGATGACCTTGCGGGCCATGCGCAGGACTTACCAGAGCGACCCGGAGAAGCGCAAGTTGCGCCTGGCACTCTACCCCGAAGGCGGCAACATGGTGGCGGGACTGCCCTGCCGCGTCGCCTACGAGGCCACCTGGGACGATGGCGAGTGGGCCGACGGCTGGCTCGTGATCGGTGGGGACTCTGTCCGCGTGCAAAACCGGGGGCGGGGCACATTCACACTCACGCCATCGGAAGGGATGGAGCGTGAGGTGCGCTTTGTGACCACGGACGGCAAGACGGCAAAGGCCAAGCTGCCACAGGCTGAGCAGACGGGCATCTCGCTGCGCATGGAACAGGGCAAGGAGGGCTGGACAGCCCACATCGCCCACACAGAAGACCTGCCTGCCGACAGCCTGGCCGTGAGCCTGATGCTGGAGGGAAGGCTGCTGGCGGCACATGGGCTGGAGGAGATGGAGGATGAGAAGGCGCGCTGCCAGTACGCCATCAGCGACTCGCTGCTGTCCGTGCCTGGTGTCTATCAACTGACCATTTTCGACCCGCAAGGGCACGTCTATGCCGACCGCCTCTTCTTCTCAAAGGGCAACCAGGCAATGCAGCCCACATTGAGCATCACGGGGATGAAGGAGGAATACAGCCCCTATGAGCCTGTGAACCTCAAACTGAAGTCGTGGGAGGGGCGGAGCAACCTGTCGCTGAGCGTGAGGGATGCCGACAGGAGTGACCCTCTGTATGACAGCGGGAACATACTCACCGAGATGTTGCTCTCAAGTGAGATACGAGGGTTTGTCCCGCAGCCTGGCTGGTACTTCGAGCGTGATGACGAGGAGAGGCGCACAGGGCTGGACCTGCTGATGATGACACAGGGCTGGCGCAGGTTTGACTGGCGTGATATGGCTGTGCAGGGAGCGTGGGACCTCTGCCAGCCTGCCGAGCAGGCTCCCATACTGACAGGCACCACCTACAACAACGAACACTGGTATGCTCCCGAATTCTACCAGACAGACATTGACCCGGGGAAGAATGCCAATGGCACGGAATATGCCACAGCCGACTCTGTGCGCATGTTGCAATTTGACCCCATGTTGCATATCGACCAAAGCGCACACCGCCCCGAGGACATGCCCCTGGATGTGATAGGGCGCAAGCGAGCCCTGGACAGGCAGGAGCAGAACAGCCCCAAGCGCAAGGAACTGAAGGTGCATGCCGAGCTGGTGCTGTCCAGCGAGGGGGAGGCCGCCACCTATGAGAGCGCAAGCAAGCAGGGAGCATTCCGCCTGCAGTTGCCTCCGTTCTATGGGCAGGGCACGCTCTTCGTGAGCGTGGCCGACACTACCAAGTGGAAGAGGGGCAGAACCTACACCTGGATACAGGCCCAGGATGACGATGAGGACGTGAGCTGGATGTTCCTGCCTGCCAAAGCCAAGGCCAGGAGAAAGCTCAGCGTGGAGGAGGCCACCTACCTGGCACGCATCATCTGGCCCTATCCGCACTTTGTGAAACCCTACTCCTACTATCAGAACCACCTGGCTTCACGCCCCGCGGACAAGGGCGAGAGCGGTGTGAAGGCCAGCCCAGGCGAGCACCTCATGCGGGAGGTGACCGTGGGGGCAAGGCGGGGAGTGCTGCGCAAGTTCAACGACACCTGGCCTGTGCTGGCCATCGACGCAGATGTGGCACAGAACATGGAGGCCGACCTGGGGCTGGGCTTCATGCAGATTATGGTGGCCGACTATGGGCTGGATGACGCAAGGAGCGCGTCTGACAGGTCGGAAGGCCCCGATGCAGAGCCCACCTTTGACCTCCGCTATGGCTACGGCAAGACACGCCGCGACCTCATGGGGCAGGACATCCCAGCCGACTCCATCTATGCCCGCAAGTATCTCGTGTCAGGCTCCTTCTCGCTCACACGGCGCAACAGAGTCATGGGCATTGGCGGGTTTGGTGCCGATGCGGGTCTCACGCTCTCGCCAGGAGAGTCGCAAGAATACATGGGCAATGGGGTGTGGGACAAGTATGTGTTCTACTCCGACTATAGTCCGCGCATGGAGGGAAGCCGCCTCTACTATGGGGCCAACATGCCCAAGACGAAACTGGTGAAGTATCCCTATCCCGACGGAAGCCGCCGCCAGACCTACCGCGACCGCCGCTATGTGATTGACGGATTTGCCTACCCGGCCGAGTTCTACTCGCCCGACTACAGCCAGCAGCAGCCCTCGCAACCTGAGGACTACCGCCGCACACTCTACTGGAACCCCAATGTGCGGATGAACCAGGCTGGAGAGGCCGACATCAAGTTCTATAACGGCAGCCGCACCACACACCTCACCATTGACGCTCAAGGGCAAGGACAGGATGGCACACTGCTGTGGAGCAGATGAGCGAAGGCCCCCACAAGCATCAGACAGGACTTCACGGCCAGGGGGAAACAAGCCTGGGTTAGGCACTAAAAGGAGGAAGGGAAGACCACAGAATGGATTATTTCCTTAACTTTGCAGTACAACTGTTCATATTAGGATACTCTATGGTCTATCTGTCTTATGGTTCCATACGGAATCGCAAAGGACTTGACACACATGTGCAGTCCTTCTTCTTGAGAGTGCTAACATTATGCATCGTCCTGCTGCAGATGCCTCTTGCAGTACTGGCTGCCGACATCACAGGCAGCATCACCTGCCAGGGGAAGGGGGTGCAGGGTGTGGTGGTGTCAGACGGGGTTGCCTTTGCCACCACCGACAAGCAGGGATGCTACACCCTTGACTCTGACAAGAAGAACGGCTATATCTTCTATGTCATCCCGTCCGGCTATATGCCCCAGACCGCGAAGGGGGACTGGAGCGAGCGGTTGTTCGGTGGATTCTGGCAGGCTCTCACCTCGCCCGAGGACAAGAACAAGGATGAGAGGCATGACTTCACCCTGCAGCGCGAGGACAACGACAGGCATATCATGGTGTTTGAGGCTGACCCGCAACTGGCCAACAGGAAGGACACCAAGGACAAGAAACTCTACGCAAGACTCTTCCTGCCCCGCATCAAGGAGGAGGGCAAGAGGGCAGGCAGCACGCCCATCTACTCCACCATCCTGGGCGACCTGTCGTGGGACAACTACTGGTACAGCAATCACTTCTCCATCGCAGACTATAAGGCATATATTGTGAAGAACCATAAGTTCTACAGCATGCGGCACTTCTGCGTGACAGGAAACCATGACAACAACCCTGCCACACCGCACTCTGGAGATACGGACTTCCAGGCATCAGCCTCGTTCCGCCAGGCCGTTGGACCCAACTATTATTCCTATAATATAGGGAAGGTACACTATGTGGTGTTGGACGACATCGTCTATGAGAACCGTCCCAGCAAGGCTGGCAAGTACCGCCAGGGGGTCGTGGGCACACGTGACTATGAGACCGGGCTGACCGACGGGCAACTGGCATGGCTGGAGAAGGACCTCTCCTATGTGGATGCAGGCACGCCGGTGTTTGTGAGCCTGCACGCTCCGGCATGGGCCGAGAACGGCAACTTTGAGGTCGTGCCACGTCTGAAGTACAACGACACCACGATGCGCCTGTGCCAGGCCCTGGGCAAATTCCGCACCGTACATATCATGTCGGGACACCGCCACCAGTGCTACAACATGCTGCCCAAGCAGTTCCCCAACATCATGGAGCACTCCCTGGGAGCCGTGGGAGGCAACCTGTGGGCGTCAGGAGGCTACACTGGGCACCCGACCTGTGTAGATGGGACGCCTGGAGGCTACCAGGTGTTCACCATCCAGGGAAAGGATATCTCATGGCAACTGCGCACGCTGGAGGGCACTGGCAACGAGCAAATGCGTGTCATAGACGGCAACACGCTTAGGGAGTTCCAGCGCGCCAACAGCACCTGGCAGGCCATCATGAAAAAGTATCCCGGACGGCAGGACTTCTCGAAGTTGGCTGACAACACGGTGCTCATCAACGTCTTCAACTATGACACGGAGTGGACTGTGAAGGTGTATGAGGACGGACAGGAGCTGCCAGTGAAGCGCATCAAGTGCGAGGACCCTTATGTGACCATGACCTATGACATCCCCATGTTCCAGTCAACGAAGAAGTATGGCGAGGGCAACTCCACCAAGTACAACACCCACACGTTCTGTGCCGTGGCAAGCAAGCCAGACAGCCAAATCACCGTGGAGGTGACCGACCGCTTTGGCCACACTTATCGCAGCACCAAGCAACGCCCCATAGCGTGCACACTGGAGGACTTGGCTCCCTCTGGCATCTGAGCATTTTCCCCGAACGGGGACAAGGGCATCTCGGCTTTTTTCATTAGCTTTGCAACGACAATGACACAATGCTTCCCAATATGAGCGACACACAAGACCGATACATAAGATTTGACTGGGCCATCAAGCGACTGCTCAGGCAAAAGGCCAACTTCGACGTTCTGGAGGGATTTCTCACGGTATTCTTGAATGAGCCCATCAAGATTGTGGAGATACTGGAGAGCGAGGGAAACCAGCAGGACGAGGATGACAAGTTCAACCGTGTCGATATAAAGGCCAAGAACAGCAAGGGTGACATCATCATCGTGGAGGTGCAGAACACCACCGAGATATACTATCTCGAACGCATCCTCTATGGCGTGGCCAAGGCCATCACCGAGCACATCCACCTGGGCAACACGTACCGGGAGGTGAAGAAGGTGTATTCCATCAGCATCCTGTACTTTGACCTGGGCAAGGGCTCCGACTACCTGTACCTAGGCCAGAACCATTTCATCGGTGTACATACCAAGGACCAGCTGATGGTTACCACGAAGGAGAAGGATGCCATACTGCGTAAGTCCCCCTCCGAGATATTCCCCGAGTACATCCTCGTAAGGGTCTATGAGTTCAACCAGAGTGCCGTGACACCCCTGGAAGAGTGGGTCAAGTACCTCAAGGAGGGAGTCATCAAGAGTGACACCACCGCTCCCGGACTGCAGGAAGCACGGGAGAAACTGAAGTACTACTCGATGACCAAGGCTGAGCAGCACGCCTATGACGAGCATCTGAACGCTATCATGATTCAGAATGACGTGCTGGAGAACACCAAGCAGGAAGGTCTGGCAGAGGGAAGAGCCAAAGGTCTTGCAGAGGGAAGAGCCGAGGGGAGAGCCGAGGGAATGGACATGCAACGGCTGGAGACTGCCCGCATGATGATCAAGGATGGCGAGCCTGTGGAAAAGATTATGAGATACACAGGGCTCACGAGAGAGCAAGTCGGGGAACTGGAGTAGTGCCCGGCCCTGTCCTCATGCCTCACTGACACCCAAAAGGAAAGGGGATGTGCTCATCACACATCCCCTTTCCTTTTGTCTTACCAGGCAGTCCGTCACTTCTGGCAGGCTGTACAGGGAGTCCAGGGCTTCAACTGCTTGAAGAAGTCGTTACCCTTGTCATCTACCAGGATAAAGGCGGGGAAGTCCTCCACCGTAATCTTCCAGATGGCCTCCATACCCAGTTCGGGGTACTCCACACACTCGATGCTCTTGATGCTGCTCTGCGACAGCACAGCAGCCACACCGCCGATGGTGCCCAGGTAGAAGCCGCCATGCTTCTGGCAGGCATCCGTCACCACCTGTGTACGATTACCCTTGGCTATCATCACCAGGCTGGCACCATGGTCCTGGAACTCATCCACATAGGGGTCCATGCGGTTGGCCGTTGTGGGACCCATGCTGCCGCAGGGATAGCCCTTGGGAGTCTTGGCGGGGCCTGCATACAGGATGGGATGGTCCTTGAAGTAGGCAGGCATCTCCTCGCCAGCGTCCAGGCGAGCTTTCAACTTGGCATGCGCGATGTCACGTGCCACGATGATGGTCCCCTTCAGACTCACGCGGGTGCTCACGGGATACTTGGTCAGTTCGGCACGCACAGCGTCGATACCCTTGTCCAGGTCTATCTCGATACCCTTAGTTCCCTCGCCCGGATTGCGCATCTCAGCGGGTATCAGCTCTGTGGGATTCTCGTCCATCCGCTCCAGCCAGATGCCGTCCCTGTTAATCTTGGCCTTGATGTTGCGGTCGGCAGAGCAGCTCACGCCCATGCCGATGGGGCAACTTGCGCCATGTCGGGGCAGGCGTACCACACGTATGTCGTGTGCCAGGTACTTTCCACCAAACTGTGCGCCCAGCCCTATCTTGTGCGCCTCGTCAAGCAACTTCTGCTCCAGGTCGATGTCACGGAAGGCACGGCCTGTCTCGTCGCCCGTGGTAGGCAGGTTGTCGTAATACTTGATAGAGGCCAGTTTCACCGTCAAGAGGTTCTTCTCGGCACTGGTTCCACCGATGACAAAAGCGATATGATAAGGCGGACAGGCCGCAGTGCCCAGGCTCTTCATCTTCTCTACCAGGAAGGGCAGAAGGGTGCCCTCGTTCTGGATGGTCGCCTTGGTCATGGGATAGAAATATGTCTTGTTGGCCGAGCCACCGCCCTTGGCCACCATCACGAAGCGGTACTCGTCACCCTCCACAGCCTCGATGTCAATCTGTGCGGGCAGGTTGCAGCGTGTGTTCACCTCGTCATACATATTGAGGGGAGCATTCTGCGAGTAGCGCAGATTGTCCTGCGTGAAGGTGTTGAACACGCCACGGCTCAGTGCCTCCTCGTCCTCGAAGTCAGTCCACACGCGCTGTCCCTTCTCGCCATGGATGATGGCCGTGCCCGTGTCCTGGCAAAAGGGCAGGATGCCCTTGACAGCCGTCTCGGCATTGCGAAGGAACTGCAAGGCCACATACCTGTCGTTCTCCGAGGCCTCGGGGTCGGTCAGTATCTTGGCCACCTGCTCGTTGTGCTCACGGCGCAACATGAACTCCACATCATGGAAAGCCTGCTGTGCCAGCAGGGTCAGAGCCTCTCGGGAAACCTTGAGGATGGTCTTACCCTCAAACTCGGCTGTGCTTACGCCTTCCTTGGTAAGCAAGCGATACTCTGTCTTGTCCTCCCCCAACTGGAACATGGGGGCATACTTGAATTCAGCCATAATATAATGAATTGGTTACTCGTAATGTTGGAAGAGAAAATCATTGTAGGGATACTTCTGCACATGCAGTTCCCTCACCCTGTCATAAAGCACCTGCTTCAGGGTGTCGATATTGGTTTTCTCGCGTGCGGAGATGAATAGGCAGTTGTCGCCAAGGCGTGCCATCCAGGTGTGTATCAGCTCGTCGATAGACACGTTGCGCCTGGTGGCAGGCGTGAGGTCGTCCTCATCCTTCTGCTCCCACGTGTAGGCATCAATCTTGTTGAATATCACCATCGAGGGTTTCTCGGCACAGCCCAGGTCGGCCAGTGTCTTCTCCACCACCCTTATCTGCTCCTCGAAGTCAGGATGAGAGATATCTACGACATGCAGCAGCAGGTCGGCCTCGCGCACCTCGTCCAGTGTGCTCTTGAAGGAGTCCACCAGGTCAGTGGGCAACTTGCGTATGAAGCCCACTGTGTCTGAGAGCAGGAAGGGCAGGTTATCGACGATGACCTTGCGCACGGTGGTGTCCAGCGTGGCAAAGAGTTTGTTCTCAGCAAACACCTCACTCTTGGCCAGGAGGTTCATGATGGTGCTCTTGCCCACGTTGGTATAGCCCACCAGCGCCACGCGAATCATACGTCCACGGTTGCCGCGCTGTGTCGTCTTCTGTCTGTCAATGTCGGCCAGCCGCTGCTTGAGCAGGCTCATGCGGTTGAGGATGATACGTCGGTCCATCTCCAACTGTGTCTCGCCCGGGCCGCGCAGGCCCACCGAGCCCTTGCCGCCGCCCGAACCGCTGCCGCCGCCCTGTCGCTCAAGGTGCGTCCACATGCGCTGCAGTCGTGGCAGCATATAGCGGTACTGCGCCAGTTCCACCTGCGTCTTGGCATTGGCGGTCTGCGCCCGCATGGCAAAGATGTCCAGGATAAGGCTGGTGCGGTCAAGCACCTTGATGTGCAGTTCATTCTCGATGTTGCGCAACTGCTTTGCGCTCAGCTCGTCATCGAAGATGGCCATCGACACCTCGCGCTCGGCATCCTCCTCGGCCTGTATGTAGGCGCGTATCTCCTGCAATTTGCCTATGCCCAGGTAGGTGACGGCACTCGGTCCGTTCATCTTCTGGGTAAAGCGTTTCACAGCGCGCGCCCCGGCAGTCTCGGCCAGGAACTCCAGTTCGTCCAGGTACTCCTGTGTCTTGCGCTCGCCCTGCTGTGGAGTGATGAGCCCGACCAGGATGGCCGTCTCCTGCGTCTCGCCCTCCATCATCCCCTGCTGCACAGTGGCGGCCTTCCCGGTCTCGGGTGAGAGGGATGAGCGTGAGGCGTTATAGTATTTGCTTCGGGTTGTCTTCAAGTTCTGTCTGTATTGTGGCATGCAAGCCCCCTCTCTATCTCCCACGATGTGGAGAAGAGAGCGGGGCCTCACTTATATATATGTATGGATTACGACTAAGCAATATCAACATGCCCCGCACGCTTATGCGCTCCCCTCCCCTGGGGGAGGACCGGGGTGGGGCTTTCCCCTTACTTCACCTGCACCACCAGGTACTTGCT
>CAVKOT010000022.1:0-21821 GCA_963658045.1 Opitutia bacterium UBA4654 | reverse complement strand
GACACAGCTGCCATGCAGGGCCTCAGTCCTGTCGGCGATGACGGGCTCCACACTGGCCTGCTTGCCCGAGAGTTTCTTCTGCAGGTCGATGGCCGAGAACTGGCCCCATCCACCTACCTCCACCATCGAGGCATTATCGATGAGATTGTACTCGCTGTTGGGATAGAGGCTCGAACCACCCCAACTGATGGCACGCATCGAGATGTTGTTGGGGCTGTAGTCAGTGTGCAGCACGTGCACCTTGATACCATTACTCAGGGTCAGGAGCTTGGCACCATACACGTCGTCCTTGACCTTCTTGACCGTCACGGTGCTGTTGAGCTCGGGCGTGAGCGGGTCGTTGTTGACCTCCTCGGCGTATGCGTCAATCTGCTCGGCATCCACCGCAGCCAGCGCATCCAGCACCTGCTGCTCGGTGGGATACTCTATCCCCTCCTTCTCAGGCAGGAAGAAGGCGATGGCACGGTTCTCATCAGAGAGGCTTGCAGCCAAGCGGTTGACGGCCTCCAGGGGAATCTGGGGCACCATCGCGTGCGCAAAGTTCTTCTCCCATTCGATGCCCGGTGCGGGCTCCGAGTCGAGGAAATGCTGCACATACTCGTTAACGTAGGTGGTGTTCTCCACCTTGTCACGCCCGTCATACAGGGCATCCACCTGTGAGAGATACTCCTCCTTGAACCGCTCATACTCGCTCACGGTAAACCCGCCACGCTTGGCACGCAGTATCTCACGGTAGAGGGCAGACACGGCCTCCAGGTAGCGTCCGTCCTTCATGATGACCACGCCATCAAAGGCATCACAGGTCTTCGACACCAGATACTCGCCGAAATCGACTGCTGTCATGGCAAAGGGGGCATCGGCCTTCTGGGCAATCTCCTGCAAGCGGGCATTCAACATCTCGCCGAAAGCCGAGCGCAAATACTGCTTCAGCAGGTAGGAAGTCTGCTTCTTGACCTTATCGGGAGTGGCAGGAGTCTTGAAGAACATCATGGCCACTGCACTGGTCTGCTCCTTGTCCTTCTCTATGGACACCAGGGGAGCCTTGTTGTCGGCCACGGGGAAGTACTCGCGCACCGAGGCATTGGCGGCTGCAGGCTGGATGTCAGCGAACGTCTGCGTTATCTTCTGCTCCATCTGATCGACATCGATGTCACCCACGATGACCAGTCCTTGCAGGTCGGGGCGGTACCAGCGGCGGTAGTAGGAGCGAAGGTCGTCGTATGGGAAGTTCATCACGATGTCCATCGTGCCGATGGGCATGCGGTCGGCATACTTGCTGCCCTCGTACAACTTGTGGAAGGCACGCTCCTGCATGCGCATCATGGCGCTGCGTCGCATGCGCCACTCTTCGTTGATGACACCGCGCTCCTTGTCTATTTCCTTGTCTTCGAGGAGCAGGTCATGGCTCCAGTCATGCAGGATGAGCAGGCAGGAGTCCAGCGCGCCGGGAGTTTCCACATTGACATTGTTGATGTTATAGACAGTCTCGTCAAAGGAGGTATAGGCATTGAGGTTCTCGCCGAACTTCACTCCTATGCGCTCCAGATACTGCTTGAGCGCGTCACCAGGGAAGTGCTTGGTGCCATTGAAGCACATGTGCTCGAGGAAGTGAGCCAGTCCGCGCTGGTTGTCTTCCTCCTGCATCGAGCCCACCTTCTGGGCTATGTAGAAATCGACACGCTTCTCCGGCCACTCGTTGTGACGGATGTAATAGGTGAGTCCATTGGGCAGGACTCCCGTCTTGACAGCAGGGTCCAAGGGTATCTGGCTTACTGCTGTCCGCTGCTGCGCCTGCATTCCGCTGAGTAGGGAAAGCAGGCAACAAAGCATGAGAACAAGTCTCTTCTTCATAATACTATGTTTTTAGTCATTACTCTTATCCAGAATAGTTTCTCATCTCATCTTCCACCGGTCGCCCTCGCGCACCATCTTCACGCCCACCTGCTCCACGGTGCTGTCACCGAAAGTTACATCCAGGAACACATAGGCAACGCTGTCCATCAGGCTGTCCCGTGTGGCCACGGCCCGCGCCAGGCCACCCTTGGCCTGCATCTCAGCGTGGTGCTGGGCAACCATGTCCACCACCTGCTGGCGATAGGAGGCGGGCAGACTGTCGGTTCCGGCCATTCCCGACACGAAACCATCATAGTTGCCTGCCAGCAGCGAGTCGTAATACTGCTGGGCCACAGCCCGCACCACCGCATGCTCATCGACCTCATGACGACATGACGCACACAGCAGCACACCCGCTGCCAGGGCGACCGCCCAGCACCAGGAAACCGAATGCAGGCGGTGGCCAAAAATCTCACTTATACAATGCATATCACTCCATGAAAACATCATCCTGGCTGCCACACACGGTGAAGCCAGGAAGAATGCTACTTTTGTCTGATAAAAATATTGATGGGAGTGCCGCAGAAGTTCCACCGCTCGCGTATCTTGTTCTCAAGAAAACGCTTATAGGGCTCCTTGACATACTGGGGCAGGTTGGCATAGAACACGAAACTGGGCACCCTCGTATCGGGAATCTGGGCACAATACTTAATCTTGATGTACTTGCCCTTCATTGATGGTGGCGGATAGGCTTCGATGAGCGGGAGCATCTCCTCGTTCAACTTGGCGGTGGAGACACGCCTTCTGCGGTTCTCATAGACATCCTTGGCCGTCTCTAGCACGCGGAAGATGCGCTGCTTGGTGAGTGCCGAGCCGAAGATGATGGGGAAGTCATCAAAGGGAGCCATGCGCTCATAGATGGCATTCTCCATGGTCTTCATCACCTTGGTGTCCTTGTCGGGCACCAGGTCCCACTTGTTGACCACCACCACCAGGCTCTTCTGGTTGCGCTGTATGAGCTGGAAGATGTTGAGGTCCTGGCTCTCGATACCGCGTGTGGCATCTATCATGAGGATGCACACATCGCTGTTCTCGATGCTGCGGATGGAGCGCATCACGCTGTAGAACTCCAGGTCCTCGCTCACCTTGCTCTTGCGACGGATGCCCGCCGTATCGACGAGGTAGAAGTCGAAGCCGAATTTGCTGTACCTCGTATAGATGCTGTCACGCGTGGTGCCCGCGATGTCGGTCACGATGTTGCGCTCCTCGCCGATGAAAGCATTCACCAGGCTGGACTTGCCCGCATTGGGACGCCCCACCACGGCAAAGCGCGGGATGTCCTCGTCAGGCAGTTCGCCAGCATCCTTGGGAAACTTCGACATCACCAGGTCAAGCAGGTCGCCTGTGCCACTTCCCGTGGCAGCCGAGATACAGATGGGATCTCCCAGGCCCAGCGAATAGAACTCCGCCGCCAGGTACTGCTCGTTGTTGTCGGTCTTATTGCACACAAGCACCACCGGCTTCTTTGTGCGCCGCAGGATATTGGCAACGGCCTCGTCCAGGTCGGTCACACCATTGTGGGCATCCACCAGGAAGAGTATCACGTCAGCCTCATCGGTGGCCAGCGCCACCTGCTTGCGTATCTCCTCCTCGAAGATGTCGTCCGAGTTGACCACCCATCCGCCGGTATCGATGACAGAGAACTCCTTTCCTGCCCACTCGCATTTGCCATACTGCCGGTCGCGTGTCGTGCCCGCCTCGTCACTCACGATGGCGTGGCGCGTCTGCGTCAGGCGGTTGAACAGGGTCGATTTGCCCACGTTGGGGCGTCCCACAATAGCTACTATATTTGACATTCTGCTGCTTGTTAATCCAAATTATATCCGTATGCCTTCATGGCGCGGTCGCTGCTTCGCCAGTCCTTATCGACCTTGACGAAAATCTCCAGGTAGATGCTCTTGCCGAAGAACCGCTCCAGGCTCTTCCTGGCCTCGGTGCTCACACGCTTGAGCGCGACACCCTGGTGGCCTATGATGATGCCCTTCTGGCTCTCCCGCTCCACATAGATGACGGCATTGATGTGTATGTTACGCTCCGACTCATGGAACTTCTCGACCACGACCTCCACGCTGTAGGGTATCTCCTTGTCATAATAGAGGAGTATCTTCTCGCGTATGATCTCGGTGACAAAGAAGCGGGCGGGCTTGTCGGTCCACTGGTCCTGGTCGAAGTAGGCGGGGTTCTCGGGCAGGAGTTCCTTGATGCGCCGCAGCACCACATCCACATTGAAGCGGTGCAGGGCGCTGATGGGGATAATCTCTGCCTGGGGAAGCACGGCGTGCCACTCCTCCACCTTGTCCGCCAGGGCCTTCTGGTCGCTCAGGTCAATCTTGTTGACCAGCACCAGCACAGGCACCTTCATGCGGCCGACCTTCTCGACGAAGTCAGCGTTCTTGTCGGGTGTCTCCACCATGTCAGTGACGTAGAGCAGCACATCGGCATCCTGCAGGGCACTCTCGCTGAACTGCAGCATCTGCTCCTGCAACTTGTAGTTGGGCTTGAGCACCCCTGGTGTGTCCGAGAAGCAAATCTGCATGTCGGGCGTGTTCAGGATGCCCATGATGCGGTGCCGCGTGGTCTGCGCCTTGAAGGTGGCGATGGAGATGCGCTCCCCCACCAGCAGGTTCATGAGCGTGCTCTTGCCCACATTGGGGTTGCCCACGATATTGACAAATCCAGCCTTGAACATTTGCCTTACTCCTTTTATATATTATGCCTTGTCCTCGTGATGGCGCAGCCTGTACCACTCCTCACGGGTCATGAGTCCTTCCTTGTAGAACTGTGCAGGCTCCTTGGCAGCCTCGGGTGCTCCGTCATAGCCCCACACCATGTAGCTCGCGCCCCATGTGAAGCCGGCGCCAAAGGCTGTGAAGATGAGCTTGTCCCCCTTCTTGAGCCTGGGCTCATACTCCCACAGGCACAATGGGAGCGTGCCTCCCGAGGTGTTGGCCATGTGGTCGATGTTGATCATCACATGGTCCTCGCTGATGCCTATGCGTCCTGCCACCGACCTCTCGATGTTGATGTTGGCCTGATGGGGCACCACCCAATCTACATTGTCGGCATTCAGCCCATTGCGCTCGGCGATGATCTTCACGGCCGAACTCATGTCGAGCACGGCGTGCTTATAGACGGCACGCCCCTCCTGATACACGAAGTGCTCGCGTGCGTCCACGGTCTCGTGGCTGGGCATGCAGGCCGACCCGCCCGCCGCCATGTGCAGGTTCTGGTAGCCCTTGCCATCCACGCGGTAATAGCCATCGATGAGTCCCACCTCCTCAGTGGTGGCCTCCATCATCACACAGGCAGCCCCGTCGCCGAAGATGGGGCAGGTGTTGCGGTCCTGGTAGTTGGTCATGCTGGACATGTGGTCGCCACCGCACACGATGACACGCTTGTAGCGTCCCGAGCGCAGATAGCCGGCCGCAGCCTCCATGGCATAGAGAAATCCCGCGCAGGCAGCCTCCATGTCATAGCCAAAGGCGTTCCGGAGTCCGCAGTTGCCTATCACGAGCGAGGCCGTGGAGGGGAAATGATAGTCGGGCGTGGTGGTGGCGCACAGCACCAGTTCCACCGTGTCGGGATCCACAGCAGTCTTGCGCAGGAGCTGCTGCACGGCCCGTGTCATCATGTAAGATGTGCCCGAGCCTTGTTCGGGCTTCAGGATATGACGTGTCTTCACGCCGATGCGCTCCATTATCCACTCGTCAGAAGTATCGACAATGCGCGACATCTCCTCGTTATCAAGTATGTAGTCAGGCACATACCCGCCAACACCGGTTATTACGGCATTCAATCTTTCCATTATTGGTTGTTTCTCTTTAGACCCTGATGCACGCGCCATGACACTCGCATGTGCGTGTGCGCCTATAAAGTTAAAGCCGCATTAGCCTCACCTGTGCGTGACAGGTAGAGACCGGTGCGGCTCAAATACGTTTGCGTGGCTCTTATGCCTCTTTCACGATAGCGACCTTGCCGCGATAGTAACCACAGGCAGGGCACACAGTGTGATAGATATGGAATTCCCCACAGTTGGGACATACAGCCAGTGCAGGTGCAACCGCCTTGTCGTGAGTTCTTCTCTTAAGAGTCCTTGTCTTGGACTGTCTTCTTTTTGGATGTGCCATTTCTTTGTTTATTTATTGTTATCTAATATTTTCCGCAGTTCGCTCCACCGTTCGTCGGTGGCAGGCTCCTCCCCGCTGTCAGGCTCACCGGTGGCATACTGCTCCAGCAGTTGTCCTGTCTCGCCATGGCATTGCCCATCGGGATGCACATGCCGCATGGGCACCTCCAGCGAGATGAACTCATAGATGTTCCATGCCACGTTCACCTCCCCTGTGCCCTCGGGGATCGTTATCACCTCGCCATCGTCCTCGTACTCCTCGCCCCACCGGGCCGTGAGTTCCCGCTCTGCCGACACGGGGAGGGTCATGGGCTCAAGGCAGCGGTCACATGCCACCTGCACCTCTCCACCTATGCTGAAGAGCATCTTGAAGGCTCCCCCAACAGGCTTGACGCTCAAGTGCACGTCCACCGCACCCGTCTGGATGTCAGTGCTCTGGACACCGTCAAAGAAGTCACCGTCCAGATGCCACTCACGCTCCAGCGTGTCCGTGGTCACGGCGCGGAGGTCCACCTTGTATGTGTCCAGTTTATCCATCGGGCTGCAAAATTACGAATTTTTTGTCTAATGGGCCAACAAACGGACTTAAATTTTGCTGGCTCAGTGCATTTTAAGTTCTATGCGGAAGGTCGTTCCGCGCCCCACCTCCGAACTCTTCACATATATCCGTCCGTGGTGATACTCCTCCACGATGCGCTTGGCCAGCGAGAGTCCCAGGCCCCAGCCGCGCTTCTTGGTGGTGAAGCCCGGTGTGAAGACGGTGCGGAACTTGTTCTTGGGGATTCCCTTGCCCGTGTCGGCCACCTCCACCACGGCCGTCGCGTCCTCGCTGAAGGCTGTGAGGGTAATGCTGCCCTCGCCCTCCATGGCATCGATGGCATTCTTGCAGAGGTTCTCGACCACCCACTCAAAGAGCGAGGAGCACAGGGGCACGATGAGGGGCTGCTGGGGCATGGCACAGGAGACGCTGATGCGGTTGCTGGCACGGCGGCTGATGTACTGTGTCACGGCGGCCAGCACGTCATTGAGACTCTCTGGACGCAGTTCGGGAAGGGAGCCTATCTTGCTGAACCGCTCGGCGATGCGCTGCAGCCGTTCCACATCCCGCCCCATCTCACGCAGCAGTTCGTCGTCGGGATAAGTCTCGCGCAGCACCTCCTGCCAGGCCATGAGACTGCTGATGGGAGTGCCCAACTGGTGGGCCGTCTCCTTGCTCAGCCCCACCCACACCTTGTTCTGCTCGGCACGCTTGCTGCTGAGCAGGGCAAAGATGGCCACTATGACAAACACCGACACCAGTCCGAGCTGCACAAAGGGCCACCAGGCCAGGCGGCGCAGCAGGAGACTGTCGGCATAGCATATCTCCATATAGTCAGTCGGGGAGAGATAGACACGTATCACATGCCCCGCCCCCATCATGGAGCGGGCCTTGCGCCTCACCACGCGCATCTGCTCGTCACGGCTGCCCTCACGCAGGGGGATGTTCCTGTAGTCCTGCACCTGTCCGTCACGGTCGAGCACCACCACGGGGATGGTGCTGTTGCTGTTGAGCACGGTAAGCACAAGGGTGAGGTCGGTGTACTCGTCGGCACTGTTGAGCGAGCGCATGGCCTGGGCCCATATTTCCATCTTGCGTTGCTCCTCGCGCTTGAGGTCACGCACCAGGAAATGGGAGATGACCAGCGACCCCACGCTCATCACCACGGCCATGATTACCAGCAGGATTTTCACCCGCCGCATTCTGTCTATCCACTGCATTGTATCCAGTCGCAGCCCACCAGGGCTGCACACGCCCCAGGGCCACTTGCTATAATAACGTGTCCACACGCCTTTTTATTGCGACAGACCGCCAACTCGGCACCCCCTCCACTCCCTCTGCGCCCAGCCGCCAGCCCCTTGTCCCGCACGCGAGAGGCCACCTGGCAGGAAGCAGGAGACATGCGACCCGCCACCCAGTTGCCACCGCCCCCAAAAACGCACCGCGCTGCATCGGCCATCGCATGCCGCTGCATCACTCATCGCATGCCGCTGCAGTGGCCAACGCAGCGGCATGTCTTTTCCAGGCCACGGGCAAAGGAACGCACGAGAAGCCGTGCGCCAGCCCAATTCTTAATTCATAACTCATAATTCAAAATCAGAACCAAGAACCACCCAATGCCCACTAACGACACAAGAGAAGCCGTGCGCCAGCCCAATTCTTAATTCATAATTCATAATTCAAAATTAGAAATAAGTTGTACCTTTGCGGGCATGAAACGAGCCATATTACACCTTATATATATATGCGCCCTCATGTGCCAGTCATGCAAGCACGAGAGCAGCGACCTGCCCAAGCCCCAGCAGGAGGCCGAGCGCACCGTCATCGTGTACATGGCTGCCGAGAACAGCCTCGCGGGCTATGCCGCCAGCGACTCGCTGGAGATGGCCAGGGCCACCAAGGACATCCCCCAGGACTGCAACCTGGTGCTATATACCGACAGGGACGCGCTGCCCACCATCACCTGGATGACCCAGAAGCACGGAGTGAGGCTGTGGCGCAGGTGCACGAGGGACAGCGACAGTGCCGACTCACTCACCATGCAGCGCACACTGGCCGAACTGGTGCGCGCCTTCCCCGCCAGACACTACGGACTGGTGCTGTGGTCACACGCCAGCGGGTGGATACCGCGAAGGAAGACTTTCGGGATAGACAACAACCGCAACAGCGCGTACTCCAACCAGGGAACGGAGATGGAAATCCCCACGCTGAGGGGAGTGCTGGAGCAGTTGCCGCACATGGACTTCATCCTCTTCGATGCCTGTATGATGCAGAGTGCGGAGGTGGCCCACGAACTGAGGGGCGTGGCCGACTATCTGATAGGGTCGCCATCGGAGATTCCCGGCAGCGGCGCGCCCTATGACCACATCATGCTGCCCATGATGAGGGGGGATGCCACGGGCATCGCCGAGGCGTACTACCAGTACTACGAGGCATACAAGGGGGTCGCCCTCTCGGTGGTTGACTGCCACAGGATGGACAGTCTGGCCAGGATGACAGCACCGCTGGTCAAGAGCCTGTGGGCCGGGAAGGCCGAGGTGCCCACCGAGGGCGTACAGCGGTACGCCACCTTTGACAACAGCCTGCACCGCCCCGAGGGGCAGGACATCAGGGGCATGATGCACGCCCTGCTGCCCGACAGCGCCTACCAGGCATGGGAACAGATGCTGCTGCGCACTGTCGTGTGGCACAAGGCCAGCCCCTACTGGGACAGCGTCTATAGCGGATACGAGCACCACCACCTCACCGACCCCGACCACTACAGCGGCCTCTCAATGTTCGTGCCACTGGGGAAGTATGAGCCCTATGGCTGGAATGAGGCATTCCACCAGACCTCCTGGTACCAGGCGGCAGGATGGAGCGGCACGGGATGGTAAGAAGTTTTGCCACATGCGGGAGGCCCATTCCGATAAAATTCAGTAACTTTGCATCTTGGTACACATAACTTAGCACACAGACATCATGTTATTCAGCAAGGAGACTTACATACAGAGGCGCCAGGCGCTGAAGGAGCGTCTGGGCAGCGGCCTGGTCGTCCTGTTCGGCAACAATGACGCGCCGGCCAACTATCCGTCCAACGTATATCGCTTCCGCCAGGACAGCACGTTCCTCTACTTCTACGGTCTGCACCGCGAGGGGCTCGTGGGTGTGATGGACATCGATGCCGGCCAGGAATGGCTCATCGGTGACGACATCAGCATCGAGGACATTGTGTGGTTTGGCCAGGTTGATAGCGTGGCCGACATGGCCAGCCAGTGTGGCGTGGACCACAGCGCGCCCATGAAGGCCCTGCAGGCGATGGTGGACAAGGCCAGGAAGCAGGGACAGCGCATCCACTTCCTGCCCCCCTACCGCCACGACATCATGATACAGCTGATGGACCTCACGGGCATCCACCCCAGCCAGCAGCGCGCCCAGGCATCGCTTGACCTCATCATGGCGGTCATCGACCAGCGCGCGGTGAAGAGCCAGGGGGAGACAGAGGAGATAGAGCGCGCATGCGCCATAGGGCATGACATGCACACGACGGCCATGCGCCTGTGCCGACCTGGGGTGACAGAGCAGTACATCTCGGGCGTGATAGGCGGCATCGCCAGCAGCCGTGGCTGCATGGTGTCATTCCCCTCCATCGTCACGATGCACGGCGAGATTATGCACGGCTATCCCAGCACGCGCCCCCTGGAGGAGGGACGGCTGATGCTGTGCGACGCGGGAGCGGAGACCAACGAGAACTACTGCAGCGACAACACGCGCACGACTCCCGTGAGCGGGCACTTCACACAGCGGCAGCGTGAGATATACAGCATCGTCGAGGACTGCCACGACCATGTGCTCAAGGTGGCCGCACCGGGCGTGAAGTGGTGGGACGTGCACATGGACGTGTGCCGCCTGATGACTGACCGCCTGAAGGAACTGGGACTGATGAGGGGTGACACCGAGGAGGCTGTAAGGGCCGGGGCACACGCGATGTTCATGCCTCACGGACTGGGACACATGATGGGCATGGACGTGCACGACATGGAGGGACTGGGACAGACCTACGTGGGCTTTGACGATGAGGTGCGCCCCAACCTGGAACAGTTTGGCACCAACTGTCTGCGCTGCGGACGACGGCTGCACGAGGGCTGGGTGATGACCGACGAGCCGGGCATCTACTTCATACCCGCGCTCATCGATGACTGGAAGGCCAGCGGACACTGTGCGGAGTACATCAACTTTGACCTGCTGGAGACCTACAAGGACTTCGGTGGCATACGCATCGAGGACGACATCCTCATCACACGCGACGGCTGCCGCTTCCTGGGCCAGGAGCGCATCCCCTACCACATCAGTGACGTGGAGGAGTTCGCGGCACAGGCCAGGGAGCAGAGGGCATAAGGCCGGGCCAGGGAGGCTCTGCCGCAAGCAAGGAAGAACATACACAACAAAACATCAACAACAAAACATCAACAATGAGAAAACTCATCATTCTGGCCATGGCGGCCCTCATGGTTTCGCCCGCAATGGCAAAGAAGAAGAAGGAGGAGGCCAAGAACGACAGCCTCATCTTCACCACGGTCATCGCCAATCCCGTGACCAGCATCAAGAACCAGAACAGCTCGGGCACCTGCTGGGCCTACTCCTCTCTGGCATTCCTCGAGAGCGAGGTGCTGAAGAAGCATCCCGAGATGAAGGACATCGACCTGTGCGAGTCGTTCCTCGCGAGCAAGACATACGTTGACCGCGCCGACAAGCATGTGCGCACCCATGGGGACGCAAGTTTCTCCCAGGGCGGCAGTTTCGCGGATGCCATCTGGTGCATGGAGCACAATGGCCTCATCCCCGAGGGCATCATGCCCTACCCCACCACGCTGTATGGTGACTCGCTGTTCAACTTCGGCTGCCTCTTCCCTCCCATGGAGGCTTACCTCAAGGCCATCGCCAAGAGTGACGCGAAGAAGATCAACCCCGCCTGGAAGAAGGACGTGCAGCACATGCTGGACAACTACTTCGGAGAGTGCCCCACCGAGTTTGAGTACAAGGGCGTGAAATATACTCCCCAGTCTTTCGTCAAGGACTATCTGACCCTCGACCCCAACGACTACGTGTCACTCACCAGTTACACGCACCATCCCTTCTACAGCGAGTTCGCTCTCGAGATCCAGGACAACTGGCGCTGGGCCAACAGTTACAACCTTCCCCTGGACGAACTGATGCGTGTGATGGAGGAGAGCATCAAGAACGGATGGACATTCGCCTGGGGAGCCGACGTGAGCGAGGACGGATTCAGCCGCCGCACAGGCAAGAACAAGTGTGTGGCCACCGTGCCCGACACCAAGCAGTCAGCAGGAGTGGGCAGTGACCAGAGCCGCTGGACTGGCGAGAAGGAGGGTGCAAAAATCTCGGAGGCTGACGGTGCCGGCGAGAAGGTCATCACCCAGGAACTGCGCCAGCAGGGCTATGACAACTGGGAGACTACGGATGACCATGGCATGCAGATCTACGGCCTGGCCAAGGACCAGAACGGCAAGGAGTACTTCATGATGAAGAACTCATGGGGTGAGTACGGCCCCTACAAGGGCTTCTGGTATGTGAGCAAGCCTTACATAGCCTACAAGACCATGAACATCGTCATCAACAAGAACGCCATCCCTGCCGACATCCGCGCCAAGTTGGGCATCTGATTGCCGCTGGAAGCATACAAGGAAAAAGGGATTGTCCTCATGCAGGACAATCCCTTTTTCGCATCCTGTGGCGGACGCTATCTGTCTGGAGGGCACGGCATGCCTGCCTCTCTCCCTACTCGATGCTGGATATGGTCACGTCATCAAACTCCTCCATGTAGTCGATGAGCCGCTCGTTATGCTTGCCCCGCCTCACCTTCATGTCTATCCTGGCCTCATAGATCACCCCAGCGGATGTGTGACGCTCGCGCAACTCATAGGAGTAGAGCTCGATGCAGTCCTCGCGCAACTGGTCTATCACGCGCTTCACACTCTCCTTCTTGGCCGATGTAAATGTCAGGGCGATGGTGGTGGTGCCTATCTGCGGGACATACTCGTTGAGCACCTCCAGGCCCACCAGCACCAGTGCCGTGGATATGGCGGCCACCAGCAGCATGCCTGTGCCACAGGCCAGACCAATGGCCGCTGTCACCCACAAGCCAGCCGCCGTGGTGAGGCCACGTATCACATTCTTCTGGAAGATGATGGTTCCCGCTCCCAGGAAGCCGATGCCTGACACCACCTGGGCAGCCACACGCGAGGCATCCTTCACTGCGTCACCAAACCCATATTGTGACACCACGCAGAACAGGGCACTGCCCACACACACGAGGAAGTGCGTGCGGAACCCCGCGTCCTTGGCACGAAACTCGCGCTCGATGCCGACAATGCCTCCCAGCAGCAAGGCCACAGAGAGGCGCAACGTAATCTCTAATATATTTTCCATAATGCTTCTTTTTGATTGAGATTGTATGTAAGGTTATTAGGTTTTGGGGCTGTCAGGTTATGAGGAGGATGGAGAATGCGGCTACGCCTCACCCCATCGAGCCACCTGCACGCATCGATGCCTAACAACCTTATACATCATAACCTCACTACCTTAAAACCTCACTACCTAACGAAATACCCCTGCACGCCCATCTCGCTGGCCAGTAGCCACTGATACCGGTCATCATCGATGGGATAGTCCCAGCAGCCCAACTGGTGGAACAGTTCCCCACCAAACCCACGCTTGAACTTGTACAGTCCATACATGGGATGCGACTCATCAGCATTGGGCGACACACCGAACATGTCATACTCCAGGCACCCGCATGCCCTGGCCATCTGCATTGCCTTCCACTGAAGGGCATAGGTGGGCATCACGTTGCGCATGACCGACGAGGAAGCACCATACAGGTAGGTGGCCCTGTGGGCTGACATCACCAGGAACATGGCCGCCAGGGGAATGCTCTCATAATAGGCAACCAGCAACTGCACACTGACATCCGTGTCAGGACACTCCATCCTGGAGGCAAACATGGAGTGGAAATACTCAAAGCCATTGAGGTGAAGTCCATTGCGCATGGCCGTCTCGGTGTAGAGGTCATACCACACAGGCAATCCCTCGCGCCCTACCGACCTCACCTCCACACCCTTGCGCAGGGCCAGGCGGATGTTGTACCTGGTCTTTGGCCTCATGTGCGCGAGCATCTCCTCCTCGCCCTGTGAGAGGTTGACCACAATGGTGTTGGCTGGCAGGATGTTGGAATTGGCCTTCCACAGATTATGTCGCGATGTGCCATAGTTCAGTTGTATCTCCTGGTACTCCTTCCTGGGCACACCAAGCCAGTTGCCCTCCTTGTCATAGTCATCACGCTTGCACCAGTGCGACTCCCAGTTGAGGTCATATCTGAGGGCTATGCAACCCTTGGGCAGATAAGAGCGCAGCACCTCAGACAGCTCTTCCAGGAACTCCCCCTGGCGGTCTTCCGAGGGTTCCACCTCTGGGCCATAAGGGACATAGGCCACATAACTGTCCTCGTTGAGATGCTGATAAAACATGATGAAGTCGGCATTGGTGCGCGAGTAACCGCCCACGCCGTCATACAAGTCGCTGTTGCGCACCGAGTACTCAAACGCACACGAGTGCATACCCAGCCGCTCCTTGACCCTGGACCAGAAGGCTGTCTGCTGCACGATGGGCGTGCTGTAGGCATCCAGCACCTCCTTGGGTTCTACTTTCAAATCCATGATTTTCTGTTGTCTCTATTACTCAAGATGTGTTTCTCACAAAGATAGCCCTTTTCTGCCACCTGGGCAAATTTACCCAGGAAATCCAGGCAAGCCCCCTTGCTGTGCGCCCTGTCCGAACTTAGTCAGTACCTGTCGCAAGGGACTCCGCTCAACCCCTCACCTCACCCAGGCGCACCAACCGGCCATCCATAAGCAGTTCCTCACGGGCACGCATGTAGTCCAGCACCTGCTCGACCTGCACCTCGGGCTCATGGGGAAGGAAGAGGCGGCTTGCCTCGATGGGGCCGTCCTTCAACATGGAGACAACCTCCTGGTGAATGCGGTGGAAGTCCTCGTCGGTCAGGTGACGCTGCTTCTCGGCCAGGCACACGTCACACACGCCACAGGGAGTGGCCTTCCGCTCGCCGAAATAGCGCAGGAGCATGATGCTGCGGCACTGGTCGGTGGCTCTGACATACTCCTGCATGGCATGCAGGCGGTACTCATAGGCCCGCTTGCGGTCGGCATAGGCGGAACGTGGAAAGATGATGTCGGCACGCTCGGGACGACGCATGAGAAAGGTGATGTGGGGAACGTGCTTGCGGGGAATGTAGGTGATGGCACCGTGCTTGGAGTATTCGGCCAGGCAATGATAGACATCATCTACAGTGCGACCCGTCTCGTCGGCCACGAGTTCCTCGTCAATATAGACATAGTCAACGAATATGCCGCCGTAGTTGCGGAAGAGGGACAGAAAGACTGGCTCGCTGCGGGCATCAAGCGAACTGAGCAGGGCATTGCGTGTGGCATTGATGCGCACACGGCTCTGTCCGTCCTCGGCTTCCCGGTAATTGATATAGCCGGCATTGTCCAGTATGGTGAGCGCGCTGTGGAGCAGGAACGGATGGTAATGGAAGAGGCGGCAGAACTGGCCCACGTTGAACTCACGGGTCACGTGCCAGCCGTCCCCCACGGCCAACTGGAAATAGCAGCAGATGTCCTCATAGGCATTGCGGATATAGTCCTCGCTGGGATAGCGTTGGGAGGAACGGCGGTCAGAATAGGCGAGTTCCCTGCCATCCAGGATGATGACACTGCGGGCGGGCTTGCCGTCACGCCCCGCACGTCCTGCCTCCTGGAAGTATTCCTCGATGCTGTCAGGGATGTCCAGGTGAACAACCAGGCGCACGTCGGCCTTGTCGATGCCCATACCGAAGGCACTGGTGGCCACCATGATGCGCACCTCATCCCGCACCCACTGGGCCTGGCGCTTGTCCTTCTCGGGATGGGAGAGCCCTGCATGGAAATAGGTGGCGGTAAATCCCCAGTCATTCAGTTGCTGCGAGAGGTCCTCGCACTGCTGCCGAGTACGCCGATAAATGATGCACGCCCCACTGTCAGCCTCAAGCACGCGGCGCAGGCTGAAGATGCTGTAGTCGGCATGAAGCACCTGGTAGGCAAGATTGGGGCGCAGGAAACTCATGCGGAACTCATTCTCCTCGCGGAAATGAAGCACACGCTGGATGTCCCTGGCCACCTCGGGAGTGGCCGTGGCAGTGAGGGCGAGCACGGGGCAGTCGGGCTTCACCTTCCTCAACTCGGCTATCTGCATGTAGGAGGGACGGAAGTCATGCCCCCACTGGCTGATGCAGTGAGCCTCATCGACGGTGATGAAGCAGACGTGCATGTGACGGAGCTTGGCCACGAAGAGCTCGGAGGAAAGACGCTCGGGGGACACATAGAGGAACTTGTAGAAGCCGAAGACACAGTTATCCAGCACGGTGAGCATCTCATCATGTCCCAGTCCCGCATGCAGGGCGGCCGCCCGGATGTGCCTCTTGCGCAGGTTGGCCACCTGGTCCTTCATCAGTGCCACCAGGGGGGTGACCACTATGCACACGCCCTGCAGTGCCATAGCCGGCACCTGGAAGGTGATGCTCTTGCCACCTCCTGTGGGCATAAGGCCCAGGGTGTCCCGTCCCTCACCGATGCTCTCGATAATCTCACGCTGGATGCCACGGAACTCGGTGTAGCCCCAGTACTTGCTGAGTATCTCGGTATAGCGGTCTTGGGCGGACATTCTAATTATGAATTAAGAATTATGAATTATAGGCTATGGATTAGGGCTGCGCTCTGATTGGGTATGCGAGGCATTCTCCCTGTCTTTCCAGGGGAAGTTAATTCCCTTATGCAACCTTCCCTGGGCATTAGGCAGGACAGGGCACATGCCTCGCCCTACTCCTGCTCCACAGGACGGATATCCTCTATCTGCAACTGCACCTCCCCACGCTTGTGGGTGTTCTCTTCTATTGTATATACGATGTCAAAGGCCTGCTTCGTCTTGATATAGCGCGCCTGCGAACTTTGTCCGAAGGCTATGCCGTTCATCACATTGTTGCTCTTGCTATCGACCAGTTCCAGTTTGATGTGTTCCTGGTCTCGTCCCACCACCTTGCTGGTGCCGTAGTCATACACACGCTTGGTGCAGAAGACAGGCTTGGGATTCTCTGGCCCATAGGGTGCAAACCTCTTCAGGTCACTGAAGAACTTGCGGGTGATGTCGCGGAAGTTGATGAGCGCGTCCACCGAGATGGTGGCGCAAGTCTGCTTGGGCAGAATGTGCGACTCCACGTATGCCTCAAAGCGACGGCGGAACTCAGGCACATTCTCGACCTTCATGCTCAGCCCCGCTGCATAGGTGTGCCCCCCGAAGTTCTCCAGGAGGTCACGGCAATAGGCCACGGCCCTATACACGTCAAAGCCCGGGACTGACCTGGCCGAGCCCGTGGCCATGTCATCCGTGCGTGTGAGCACCACCGAGGGGCGGTGATATATCTCCGTCAGCCTGGAGGCCACGATGCCTATGATGCCCCGGTGCCACTCCTCGCTATAGAGCACGATGGCCTTGTGCTTGTGCTGCAGGTCAAGCGACTCCACGATGTGGTTGGCCTGCTCGGTCATCGCCTTGTCCAGGTCCTTGCGCTGCTCGTTATAGGCATTGATGCGCTCGGCCATCTGCCTGGCCACCTTATAGTTCTTCTCCACCAGCAGCGACACGGCCTCCTTGCCATTCTGCATGCGTCCGCTGGCATTGATGCGGGGCCCTATCTTGAAGATGATGTTGCTCAGTGAGATTTCCCTGTCGGCCAGCCCGCACACCTCCATCAGTGCCTTCACTCCCGTGCTGGGCGATGAGTTAAGTTGTCTCAGACCATGGCAGGCCAGGATGCGGTTCTCGCCCATGATGGGCACGATGTCTGACGCGATACTGATGGCGCACAAATCCAGCAGGGGAAGCAACTGTGAGAACTCGATGCCGTTGTTCTGGGCAAACGCCTGCATGAACTTAAAGCCCACGCCACAGCCACACAGGTGCTTGTAGGGGTAAGTGTCATCCTCACGCTTGGCATTGAGGATGGCCACGGCTGGCGGGAGCACGTCGTCGGGCACATGGTGGTCACAGATGATGAAGTCAATGCCACGCTCGCGGGCATACGCTATCTCATCCACGGCCTTGATGCCGCAGTCAAGCACGATGACGAGCTTCACGCCCGTCTCCGAGGCATAGTCAACTCCCTTGCGCGAGACTCCGTAACCCTCCTCGTTACGGTCAGGAATGTAATAATCTATATTGGAATAATACTGTTGCAGGAACCTGTACACCAGCGCGACAGCCGTACACCCATCCACATCATAGTCGCCATAGACCAGGATACGCTCCTTGCGGCCAAGGGCTGCATTGAGCCTGGCCACGGCCTTGTCCATGTCCTTGAAGAGAAAGGGGTCAAGCAGGCCAGAGAGTTGCGGGCGGAAGAAGGCCTTGGCATCCTCGGCCGAGGTAATGCCACGCTCAATCAGGAGTCGGCCAAGAACAGGGCTGATACCCAAAGACTTGGCTAACTGTGAGGCTTCGGTCTCCTGCTCCTCCGATGGTGCACTATAATCCCAAACATAATTCATAGTTCGTAAAGTTACGACAAATTCTCGGAAACATTCCTAAAACTGGGCCATTTTAACACCAAACAGACATAAATTCCCTTCTGATGGGCTTTTGACAAACCAAGTCAAGGCACACTCAGGGTGGGGATGCCCTGCCCATGGAACATGACATATTTTGTGACACGAGCGTGCAGTTGACACTTTTTTCTTGTCCTCACAAGGCCACGAAAAGTTTTTTTAGTTACATTTGCAAAAATTAAGACTTCAAGGTGGACACATTAGCCAACGTGAATGAGACTCACCGAGGAGCAGCGCACCAACCTGGCCATCTGTGAGCACATGCGCTGGGTGGCCGCCCACGAGTTCATGGGCTATGGGCACTACGTCCAGGGAGAATGTGATGCAAGAAGGAGGACACACACCGACATGGTGGACTACGACAGCATTGGCACGCACATACGCGACCATGCGGAAAGGGAGATATACAGGTCAGAGAAGCAGCACTATGACAGTCTCGTGATAGAGGCCAGCTACAAGACAAGGACGATTGACAGCAACACTAAAGCATAAGACTATGAGACACCCATTCACAACGACGCTGGTCATGCTGAGCGTCATGCTCGCATCATGCGGCAACAAGTCAGAACTGCGGATTGGGGAGGTAGCATGACATGGACAAGGGAATGAACTTAAAACAGCACCACACAGGACTGCATGCAGGGGCTAAGCCGTATGCGTCCATCGTCCAGCCCAGGCTGGACTGTGCGAGAAGCAGGCTTCGATGACAAAGTAAGCAGACTTCGTTGACTGTCCAGCCCAGGCTGGACGATGAGGGCACTTCCCTTGCGGCCAGCAGGCAGACACATAAGAACCACAACAAAGACATATTACTATGGCAATAGAGATAGAATGGCAGGTGCGGCCACCGCGCCTGGACGACGGGGAACACAGGCCGACACTATTCCCACGCACAGTCAACAGCGAGACTATTGACGAGTACAAACTGGCCGAGAAGATTGCGGCACGGGGACTGATGAGCAGGGGCATAGCCCAGGGAGCCATCGAGGAACTGGCCGACGTGCTGGCCGAACTCCTGAGGGAGGGCAAGGAGGTGAGCCTCAATGCACTGGGCACCTTCCGCCTGGCGGTGGGAAGTGACGGGCCCATATACCAGGAGTCAAGGGGAAGCATGCACGACATCACCGTGCGAGGCATCAACTTCAAGCCCAGCAAGGCACTGATGCATGCCATAGGGAAGCCCACATTCCGGCTGGCACCACGCACGACCGCCATCGTCGCCACGCCTGCGTCAGAGATGGGCACCGTGCTGGGCACCTACTTCCAGTCCCACGAGAGCATCACCAGCCAGGAGTTTGCCCGCCTGTTCCATCTGAAACGCTCCACAGCCTTCACCCGCCTCAGCGCGCTGATGGAGGCTGGAGTGCTGAGGAAAGAGGGAGGCGGCAGGCAGACCAGATATGTAAGAGGATAACAGAGGAGGACGGCATGACCAGACTATTCGTATCATACAAACGTCAGGACAAGGGGAAGGTGTTCCCCATCGTGGAGGAGATTAAACAAAGGACAGGCATTGACTGCTGGATAGACCTGGAGGGCATCGAGAGCGGTGACCAATTCCAGAATGTCATCATCGATGCCATAGACCAGGCCGACATAGTGGTGTTTATGCTCTCAAAAAACTTCATCGCGATCGCGCCATACAGGGATGAACAGACGGGCTGCTGGCGGCCAAGGGGAATGACCCTTGTTCACAGTATGAATATTCGGGAGGCAACATGGTCAGCACAGTGGCCTGGTATGGGGGCAACAGTGGAAAGTTACCGCATCCGGTGGGGACAAAATCGCCCAACGCCCTGGGGCTGTATGACATGAGCGGGAATGTGTGGGAGATGTGCTATGATGAGTCCATGGGCTTTTGCGTGCAGCGTGGGGGCAGTTACCTGTCAGACTCTGTCTGCTGTAACATACAGGACTCCAGCGGTGACAGCACATTGATAGACCCCTTCGAGACAGGAATAAGGCTTGTGGTGACTAACCGAAAGAGGTACAGGGCCGAGGAACCTTAGTCACGTGTTCGCTTGACTGCAAAAAAACACGCTGGCGCTAATAGATTTCCGCCCAGCCGCCCCTCTCTACCATTAAACATAGAACATTAAAAGTAGAGAATTATGAAATGTCCGTATTGTGGGTCGGGGAACACCCAGGGAACGAACCTCGGAGCAAGAGCATTTGCAAGAATCGTATCTGTAGGGGCTGGACTGTTGGGCTCTATAGGAGGGCCGAGTGTGAGTGCAGCCGCCGTGACAAGCACCAACAGAAACCTCTGTGAGTATCGTGAGTATATTTGCCTGGATTGTAAGAAGACATTCCAGGAGAGGAGATAATGGAGGCAGAATGAAGAAGGAGGAGAAAATGGGAAAGATATACATCCCGCAGCCCATAGACACCAACGGTGTCAGACTGCCAGAGGAACTGGACTTGCTGGCCGAGAAGATTGCCAGGAACGTGCATGAGGTGTGGTCGGCCAGGCGCATAAGGGACGGCTGGACGTATGGCGAGGAGAGGAATGATGCCGAGCGCAAGCATCCCTGCCTGGTGCCCTATGAGGAACTGAGCGAGGAGGAGAAGGCGTACGACCGCAACACCTCGGCCGAGACACTGAAACTCATCATCAAACTGGGATTTAAGATAAGTGCGCCTGACCCCATACCACCCAAGCCGCGAGAGTCCACAGGCACGCCCAGGGTCACACCCCGACTGGTGCAGGCCCTGCATGATGATGAGATATTCGTGTTTGGATGCCGATGCTCGGGACGGCATGATGAGGGGGCAGCCGCATTTGCGCTGAAGCACTTTGGTGCCATATATGGCCAGGGCAGCGGACGACAGGGGCAGGCCTATGCCATCGCCACGGCTGGGGTTGATTTGACTGAGATAAGGGATGCTGTGAGGAAGTTTCTGGACTACGCACAGGAGCACCCCGAACTGAAGTTCCTGGTCACGGCCATCGGCTGTGGGCTGGGAGGCTGGGGCGTGGAAGATATCGCACCATTCTTCGCCCAGGCAACAGGTATGCACAATGTGTGGCTGCCCCAGGAGTTCCTGGACTACCTGCAGTCATGAACGGGTGCAATGGAGGCATTGCGCCAACTCAAAGGCAAGTCGTGAAGTTTCTATAAGGGAAAAACGAATCCCTGTTGATAGGTTTGCGCCATCATGCCTCTCTTTATAAAAGAAAGAGAAAACAGAATCGCTTTACGAGGCATGCTTCCGTAGGCTTCATTACAAAACGGGAAATCACACAAGACAATGAGCATGAACAAGACAATCAAATTCGTGGTGCTCTACTTCAGCATCCTACTCGCAGCACCCATCTGCATCGCCACGATGATAACCTTCTGTGAGAACGGGCAGGAGCAAAAGGAGACAAGTGCTACACAGGACACCACACACGCATGCCCGCCCGACACGGTGTCAGGGGCGGATAATGTGAGTCACAGGATGTTCCAGCTGCAGAGTGGCGACAAGTTCCTGGCATGCTCCGACGGCCTATACAGGCCCATCGCTCCCGATGCCCTGCTGGCTGGGATGATGGCACCAAGGCCGC
>CAVKOT010000021.1:0-22308 GCA_963658045.1 Opitutia bacterium UBA4654 | reverse complement strand
CCCATGCACCTCCCAGTACTGTCGCACGCCAGGCCGCTTGATGCCGTCCAGGATTTCCCGCGCGGCCAGGGCCTCGGGGTAGATGATGCTGTCGATGCCCATCTGCCGGAAGAATTCCTCATACTCGGGGCGCGTGTATTCGGCATTGTCCACGCGCGCCACCGTCTTGCGGCAGCCCAGTGCGTGGGCCAGCATGCAGCATGTGATGTTGCGCGTCTCCTCGGGAGTCACGCCTATGAAGAGGTCAGCGTGTGGCACGCCAGCCTCCTTCAGCCCGCTGATGCTTGTGGGTGCCACGTTGAGGGTCATCAGGTCGAAGTCCCCCGAATTGGCCAGTTCGGCCGTGCGGTCGGGGTCTTCGTCGATGAGTATGATGTCCTGGTCCTCGCGCGAGAGCAGCTCAGCCAGGTGAGTGCCTACCGCTCCTGCGCCTACGATAACTATTTTCATGTGAGAGCCTTTATGATTGCTTCCTTGTCGATACCTGTCAGATGGTGCAGTTGCTCCACGCTCCCGTGCTCCACGAAGTGGTCGGGCAGGCCCAGGCGCACCACCTCGGGATGCAGGTCGTGGTCGGCCATGTATTCCAGCACGGCACTGCCCAGTCCGCCCTTCAGCGCGCCATCCTCGATGGTCACGATGCGCTGGAAGTCCCGTCCCACGGTGCTCAGAATCTCCTCGTCCAGTGGCTTGAGGAAACGCATGTCATAGTGCGCGATGCTGTGTCCCTGCCTCTCCAGGTCGGCGATGGCACGCTCCACGTCGTTGCCTATGGGGCCCAGGCTCAGCACCACGGCCTCGGTGCCCTGGTGCAGGAGCCTTCCCTTGCCCACGGCAACTTCCTCCAGCGGGCATTGCCAGTCGGTGTGCTCGGCACGTCCGCGCGGATACCTGATGACAAAGGGTCCCTTGTCAGACAGTTGTGCCGTGTACATCAGCCGCCTCAGTTCCCCCTCGTCCATGGGCGACGAGAGCGTGAGGTTGGGTATGGGGCGCAGTGCCGAGAGGTCAAAGGCCCCATGGTGTGTGGGGCCGTCCTCGCCCACCAGGCCCGCGCGGTCCAGACAGAGCACCACGGGCAGGCGGCACAGGGCCACGTCGTGGATGATGTTGTCATAGGCGCGCTGTGAGAAACTGGAGTAGATGTTGCAGAAGGGGATGAGTCCCGCGCTGGCCATGCCGCCCGAGAAGGTCACCGCATGACCCTCGGCGATGCCCACGTCGAAAGTGCGGTCGGGCATCTCCCGCATCATGCGTGTCAGTCCGCAGCCCGTGGCCATGGCGGGCGTGACAGCCACGATGCGGTCGTTCTGCCGCGCAAGCTCCAGCAGCGTCTGCCCAAACACGTCCTGGTACTTGGGTGGCAGGCCGCTGGTGTCGGGGTGCAGGCACTCTCCGGTCTCGGGGTCATATCGTCCCGGGGCGTGGTAGAGCGTGGGGTTCTGCTCGGCCGGCTCAAATCCCTTGCCCTTGATGGTGTGAATGTGCAGCAGTTTCGGCCCCTTCATGTCCTTGATTTGCGTGAGCGTGTTGACCAGTTCAAGCACGTCGTGCCCGTCGCTTGGCCCGAAGTAGCGGATGTTCATCCCCTCGAAGATGTTCTGCTGGTCAGTGAGCAGCGACTTCAGCGAGTTGTTGAACCTGAGCAGCCTCTGCCTTCCCCTCTCGCTCAGGATGCCCCACTTGATCATCTTCTGCGAGATGCGGAAGCGCAGCCAGTTGTACAGGTGGCTCGTGTGCAGGTGATGCAGGTAGTGTTTCATGCCGCCCACGCTGCTGTCGATGCTCATGTTGTTGTCATTGAGGATGATTAGCAGATTGTTGGGAGTGTCGCTCACGTTGTTGAGCCCCTCGTAGGCCAGTCCGCCGCTCATGCTTCCGTCACCTATCACAGCCACCACATGGCGGTCAGCCTGCCCCGTGCGCTGGTCGGCTACAGCCATTCCCAGTGCGGCCGAGATGCTGTTGGAGGCATGTCCGCAGGCGAAGGTGTCATACTCGCTCTCCTCTGGCGAGGGGAACGGGCGCAGGCCGTGCAGGCGGCGGTAGGTGCAGAAGGCGTTCATGCGCCCCGTGAGCATCTTGTGCCCGGCGGCCTGGTGCCCCACGTCCCACACGATGCGGTCATAGGGCGTGTCGAATACATAATGCAGGGCGACGGTGAGTTCCACCACGCCCAGGCTGCTGGCAAAGTGCCCGGGGTTGTCTGCCAACAGGTGTATGATGGCTTGGCGCAGCTCCTGGCACACTTGCGGTAGAGCCTCCCTGGGCAGTCGGCGCAGGTCGGCGGGCAGGTGTATGCCCTGTAGCAGTGATATGGGTTCCTTGTCCAAGTTTGTCTTGCTTAGTGTTGTGGTGCAAAGTTAGTCAAAATCGCTGAGGGTGCAAAGTGCTTTCCATGAAAAAGGCGGGGGAAGCGGAAAGGGGTGAGGGGCCTCCTCACTCGCTTCCTGGAGGTGAGGGGCAGATGCCTGGGCGGCTCGTCCCTGCCTGTTAGCGGGAGTCCTGGCATTCTTGTGGCTGTGGGAGCGGATGGGGGATAGGGGAGTGCTTGCATGGGATGGCATGTGCCATCCTCCTCCCCATGGCGCGGCCAGGGGAGAACTTTGGCAGGAAAAGGTCGGTGTGATGTGCCGGCGCGTGCATGCCGCTGCATGGGCGTATGCATGCCGCTGCGTTGATGGTTGCATGCCGCTGTATGGGCCTACGCAGCCGCATGCCTGTTTTTGCCCATGGAGAAGCCTTGGGGCTCCATGCCCCATCTCCTTACGAAATCTTCCCCCAGTCCTGCCGGTCGGGAAACTCCAGGTCGAGTTCCCTGAGCAGCATCTGGCCCATGGGCGAGGAGAGCGTGGGGTCGGCAGAGAGCACTTGGCCAGCCGCGTCACGCGCCCACTGCACCAGCATCCCGTCCCTGGCCAGGTTGGAGAGGCGCAGGTGCAGTCCGTCGCCACTCTGCTGTGTGCCCTCCAGGTCGCCCGGTCCGCGCAGCTTGAGATCCTCCTCGGCTATCTGGAATCCGTCGGTCGTGTCCGTCATCACCTGCATGCGCCGGCGCACGTCGCTGCCTGCCGTGTTGCTGGTCACCAGTATGCACCACGACTGGTCACCGCCACGTCCCACACGTCCACGCAGCTGGTGCAGCTGTGACAGCCCGAAACGCTCGGCGTTGAAGATGACCATCACCGTGGCGCGCGGCACGTTGACCCCCACCTCGATGACCGTTGTGGCCACCAGTATCTGGGTCTCCCCCTGGGTGAACAGCCGCATCTGCTCCTCCTTCTCGGCGGGCTTCATGCGCCCGTGTACCATGCCTATGCGGTAGTTGGGGAACACCTTCTGCAGCGTCTCATACTCGTTCTCCACATTGCGCAGGGCCACCTTGTCACTCTCCTTCACCAGCGGGAACACGAAATAAGCCTGGCTGCCCGCCTCTATCTGTGTGCTCACGGCCTGGTAGAGGCGGCCCAGGTCGCTGTCGGGGATGTGCAGCGTGCGTATGGGCTTGCGGCCAGGGGGCAACTGGTCGATGACCGACACGTCCAGGTCACCATAGAGCGTCATGGCCAGCGTGCGGGGAATGGGGGTGGCGGTCATCACCAGGATGTGTGGCGCGACGGCATTCTTGGCCCACAGCCGCGCGCGCTGTGCCACGCCGAAGCGGTGCTGCTCGTCGATGACGGCCAGTCCCAGGCTGCGGAACTGCACGCTGTCCTCGATGACCGCGTGCGTGCCCACCAGCATGTGCACCGAGCCGTCGGCCAGCCCCTGCAGCACCTCCTTGCGCTTCTTGCCCTTGACCGTGCCCGTGAGCAGTTCCACCCTCACGGGCAGGTCGCCCAGCAGGGAGCGGAACGACTGCAGGTGCTGCTCGGCCAGAATCTCGGTGGGAGCCATGATGCACGCCTGGTGGCCGTTGTCAACAGCCAGCAGCATCACCATGAGTGCCACCAGTGTCTTGCCGCTGCCCACGTCTCCCTGCAGCAGGCGATTCATCTGTCGGCCGCGCCGCATGTCGGCATGTATCTCGCGTATGACGCGCTTCTGGGCATCTGTGAGCGTGAAGGGCAGGTAGCGGGAGTAGAACTCATTGAAGAGCGGGCCCACATGCAGGAACGTGTGTCCCACCCTGGAGGCCTGCCGCTGGCGCGCATAAAGCTGGATGCTGAGCTGAATGAAGAACAGTTCGTCAAACTTGAGCCGGGCCATGGCCTGGGCCAACTGCTCCGCGCTCTGCGGGTAGTGGGCCGCGCGCAGGGCCTGGTCCAGGGGCATGAGCCCCAACTGGCGGCGCAGGGTGTCGGGCAGCGTCTCGGGCACAGGCTCCTTGAGTAGGCTGAGCAACTTGTCGGTGAACTGCTCCATGCTGCGTGAGGTGAGCCCCGAGCGGCGCATCTTCTCCGTCACCGAGTAGTAAGGCTGCATGCGCATGCGGCTCAGCGAGAGCGACTCGGCGGGGTCCACGTCGGGGTGGGCGATGTTGATGCGCCCATTGAAGGCGTTGGGGCGGCCAAAGACGATGTAGTCACGGTCCATCTTCAGGGTCGATGCCACATAGCGGATGCCCTGGAACCATACCAGGTCCACAAAGCCCTCGCCGTCGGTGAAGTGCGCCACCAGCCTGGCCTTGCGCCCCTGTCCCGTCTGCTCCATGCCCGTGATGCGTCCCCGCAACTGCACAAAGGGCATGTCCGCCGTGAGTTCGCTTATGCGGTAGAGGCGGCTGCGGTCGATGTGCTTGTAGGGAAAGGTGTAGAGCAGGTCGTGCCACGAGTGTATGCCCAACTCCGCCTGGAGCAGGGCAGCACGCTTGGGCCCGATGCCGGGCAGGTAGGTGAGTTCCGCTTGTCTGAGGTCTTGCATGCGTGTGTGTTCAGTGTGCCTGCATGATGCCCTGCGCCAGCAGCAGGTCGGCAGGCGTGGTCAGTTTGATGTTGTCGCGGTTGCCCTCGACCAGGGTGACGTGCTCCCCCAGGGCCTCCACCACCGACGCGTCATCGGTGAACTCTGGCTTGTAGGGCTGGCTGTAGGCCCGGCGCAGCAGGCCCAGGCTGAACACCTGTGGCGTCTGCACCAGTCGGTAGTCGCCCCTGGGCACGGTGACACTTCCCCCGTCGGGCATGAGGCGGCGCAGCGTCTCCACCACAGGTGCCACGGGCACGGCTGTCCCGCTCTGGGCAGCCTCGCTGTAGCAGCGCAGGATGGTCTCGCGTGACACGAAGGGGCGCACTCCGTCATGCACTCCCACCAGTGCCTCGGTCACCTCCTGCGGTATGGCACCCAGCCCGTTGAGCACCGAGTGGAAGCGCGTCCCGCCCCCCGGCACGACCTGCATGCTGCCCTGCAGTCCATGCTCGTGGCACAGGTTCAGCCAGTGGTCGTGCTGCCCCTGGGGAAGCACCACGATGATGTGAATGTCGGGAACCGCCTCGCGGAAGCGGTCGATGGTGCGCATCAGCACAGGCCGTCCGCCGAGGGGCAGGAACTGCTTGGGCACATCGCCCCCCATGCGCAGCCCCTGTCCGCCCGCCACCAGTATGGCATAGCGCTCCATTTCAGGGCACCAGTTCAGAGTAAAGCATGCCGTCGCGCAGGGGCATCGAGGCTTCCTGCTCCTTGAGCAGCTCTACCAGCGCGAACCCAAACTCAAATGCGGCGGCTGGTCCCTTGCCGGTGACGGTATTGCCATCCACCTCCACCAGCGCGCCAGTGCATTGCGCGCCCTCCAGCTCGTGCTCGACGCCAGGGTAGCAGGTGGCCCGCTTGCCCTTGAGCAGCCCCAGGTGACCCAGCACCAGCGGTGCGGCACAGATGGCGGCCACAGGTTTGCCTGCCCCAGCCTGCCTTAGCAGAGCCTCGCGCAGCGGTGCGCAGGCATCCAGGTTGGTCGCTCCTGGCAGTCCGCCGGGCAGCACCATCAGTTCCACTTGGCTGAAGTCCACCTGGCCCAGCGTCATATCGGCCTGTACAGGGATGCCGTGTGTGCCACTGACCATGGGCGTGTCATAGATGGAGACCGTGCGTGCGTCCAGTCCCGCACGGCGCATGATGTCAACGGGAGCAATGGCCTCTATCTCCTCGAAGCCAGTTGCCAGAAATACTGTAATCATATACCTTATATATTATAGTGCGTGGCAATAATCAATACTACCTACCGCAAAGTTAGAAAAATATTCATTAACTTTGTTCCTCCAAGCAATACATAAATATGGAGAAACCTATCAGGGTGGCCCTCTTCGGCAGCATCTCCGACCCCTCCAGGGCCATTCACGCCCAGACTTTGCTGGATGCGCTGGAGTGCCGGGACGCATGCGTGGGTATTGACCACCCCTTCTATGAGAGCCTGTCAGGGGCTCTGCGTGCGCGCCTTCCACGCCTGGCCCACCCCCTCGATGATGATTTCCAGGCCGACCTGGCTGTCAGCATGGGGGGCGACGGCACATTCCTCACCGCCGCCAAGTGCGTGGGCGCGTCAGGCACTCCCATCCTGGGGTTCAACCTGGGGCGGCTGGGCTTCCTGGCCGACTTCTCTCCCGAGGATATCGAGATGGCCATCGACATGGCCTGCCGTGGCCTGCTCCATGCCGAGGGGCGCACGGTGCTCAGCGTGGAGTACTCCTCGGGACAGCCCCTTGACTATCCCTTTGCCCTCAACGAGGTGGCTGTGCTCAAGCGCGATGTGAGCAGCATGATCAGTATCAGGGTGGAGATAGGTGGCGAGTACCTCACCACCTACCAGGCCGATGGCCTTATCATCAACACCCCCACGGGCAGTACGGGGTATGCGCTGAGCGTTGGCGGCCCCGTGATGTCACCGCAGAGTGACATCCTGGGCCTGGTGCCTGTGGCACCGCACAGCCTGAGCATGCGTCCGCTGACGCTGAGCGGCGATGCCAGTGTGACCCTGTCCGTCGAGAGCCGCAACCACAACTTCCTCGTCGCAATAGACGGTCGCAGCCAGGCCTGCAGCGAGGATGTGCGCCTGACGGTGCGTAAGGCTCCCTACCAGGTGCAGGTGCTGAAGCGTCCCGGCGGCTCCTTCTTCCGCACGCTGAGGCAGAAACTCATGTGGGGAAGTGACACCAGGGCGCGGGAGTGCTGAGTGGCACACCTGTGGAATGCCCTTTGCTGAAATGACAATATGCGGATGAGAATAATAGACACAAGGCTACTGCGTTGGATATGGCGCACCTCCAGGGGGCTGCGCATGCAGGCCGTGCTCAACGCCCTGACTGGAGTGACGGGCGTGGCACTGGACTTCGCCTTTATCTATGCCTCCAAGTGGGCCATCGACATAGCCACGGGGCGCGCCCTGGCACCGCTCTGGTGGGCGGCACTCCTGCTGGCCACGCTGCTCCTCCTGCAGGTCGCGTTGGGCTATGCGCGCCGCTGGATAGCCGCCATCCTGGGCGTGCGGTCACAGAATATCCTGCAGATGCGGCTGTTCCGACACTTGATGAACAGCCAGTGGACGGGCAGGGATGGCCGCCACAGTGGTGATGTGCTCAACCGTCTGGAGCGGGACGTGTATGACGTGAGCGACACCATCACCGAGACCATTCCCGTTGCCCTGTGCGTGGTGGTGCGCCTGGTGGGTGCCTTCTGCTTCCTCTGTACCATGAATGTCCGGGTGGCCTGCCTGCTGCTGTGCATTGCTCCACTCTTCACACTCCTCAGCCGCCTTTATGTCAGGCGCATGCGTGCCCTCACGAGAGAGATACGCGACACCGACAGCAAGATACAGAGCATCGTGCAGGAGAGCATCCAGTACAGCATGGTGCTCAAGACACTGGAGCGGTGCGGCACGATGGCCGCACGCCTGTCGGCGGCCCAGGGCAGGCTGCAGGGACAGGTGCGCAGGCGCACGCTGTTCAGCAGCACCTCATCGGCACTGGTGAGCCTGGGCTTCGGACTGGGTTACCTGGTGGCTTTCGTGGCCTGTGCCTACCAGTTGCAGGACGGCCTGGTCACTTACGGCATGATGGCTGCCTTCCTGCAGTTGGTGGGGCAGGTGCAGGGGCCTTTCCGCGACGCGCTGAGGTACGTGCCCGCATTCGTCAGCTGCGTGACGGCCAGCGAGCGGCTGATGGAGTTGCAGGAGACACCTCAGGAAGAGCAGGGCGAGCCCCTGCGCCTGCGCGGTGCGGCTGGCGTGAGGCTCTCTGGGGTGACCTGTGCCTATGGCAAGGGGCAGCGTGACATCCTGCATGACTTCTCCTTTGACTTCCCCCCGGGCAGCGTGACAGCCGTTCTGGGTGAGACGGGCGCGGGCAAGACCACGCTCATACGCCTGGTCCTGGCACTCGTGAGACCGCAGCAGGGCAGGGTGGAACTTTATGATGAGGCGGCCTGTGTGGAGGCATCCCCGCTCACGCGCAACAACCTGGTCTATGTGCCGCAGGGTAATACCCTGCTCAGTGGAACCATAAGGGACAACCTCCTGCTGGGCAATCCAGAGGCCACCGAGGAGCAGATGCTGGGGGCACTGCACACGGCCTGTGCCGACTTTGTAAAGGACTCGCCCCTGGGGCTCGCCACGCCCTGTGGCGAACTGGGGGCAGGACTGAGTGAAGGACAGGCACAGCGCATAGCCATCGCCAGGGCATTGCTGCGCACGGGCAGTGTGCTTCTGCTTGACGAGGCGACGAGTGCGCTGGACCCCGACACCGAGCGCCAGTTGCTCCTCAATCTGCGTCTGGAACAGGGCGCGCGCACGGTCATCTGTGTCACACACCGCCTGGCAGTGGTGGAGCACTGCACCCAGGTGCTCCGGCTGGAACGGAAGAGATAATTTTGAATTAAGAATTATGAATTAAGACTGCACGGCTTGTCTAATTATGAATTAAGAATTATGAATTAAGACGGCACGGCTTGCCTAATTATGAATTAAGAATTATGAATTAAGGCAGGCGGGCTTGTTTGATTATGAATTAAGAATTATGAATTGAGACAGGATGGTTTGTTTAATCTTGAATCGGGAATTATGAATTAGGACGGCATGATGGGGCGTTCTGTGGAATGCCTCGATTGTGTCTTGTCAAAGGGATGGCAGACTGGAGAGACGCGACAAGAAGAAAGGACACATGCCCCCGATAATTACTCCTCCCCCTGGCGGGAGGTTGTGAGGGGGGCACTTAAACATGAACAATATGAGACTAAAACTGATGATGGCAGCCACCTGGCTGCTTGTGACTGTGGCCTCGCAGGCTGACACCAGGCTGGTGCGCCTGAGGGTGCAGCATGCTGTGGAGCCGCAGGCGGTGGATGAGAAGGAGCCCACATTCAGCTGGGCAATGGAGTCGGACGTGCCTGGCATAAGCCAGAAGGCATACCGGATAACCCTGCGCGATGCACGGGGCGGCACGCTCCTGTGGGACAGCGGACGCGTGAAGGAGGGAATATCGACAGCGGTCGCCTACAAGGGACAGCCGCTGGAGCCGCTCACTGGCTACCAGTGGACACTGGACGTGTGGGACAGCAAGGGCAAGAGGCACCGGGAACAGTCGGCCTTTTGCACCGGGCTGATGAACTCCAGCCTGGGGGCATGGTCGGGAGCACAGTGGGTGGGCTCTACCGCTCCGCGTCTGTCATCACCCTCCGACTTCAGTTTCAGCATCCGCACACGTTTCCGCATCGAGCGCGGACACCAGGCTTCGCTGTTGTTGGGTGCCAATGACTTCCGCCTGCGTGACGCTTTCCAGAATATCGACAACATGCATGGTACCAGTTATGTGCGCGTTGACCTGGACTTTCCCGAGCGCAAGAGTGGACGTGTGGGTGCGCTCCGAGTCTATCGCGTGGGCTTCACACCCACCGACCAGGACAGCCTGCCCCTGCTGGAGGTGTCAGAGAAGTCCTTCCCCCAGAGCAACATCAGCCGCCTGCTCACCGAGGCGGGGACACATGACGAGCATGAGGTCACCGTGTGCGTGGAGACGGGCAACATCTCTTTCCTGATAGACGGACAGGCATTGACCGTGTGCGGCAACGGCTTTCCTGGACACCTGCAACCACTCCTTGACCGCCAGGGCAACGTGGCAGAGGTGGTCACCATAGGGCAGTGGGGCGGTACCCATGACTACAACTCATACCCCAACCTGTGCGAGGTGGGGTTTGCCGCGATGCCGCACGAGCGGGTCGTGTATGAGGGCTACACCATACTGGGCAGGGGCTGCTCACAGGACAGCGTGCTCTTCTCCCAGCCGCAGTACGGACGCTTTGCCCACCTGCCCTGTGTGGCTGTCGATGGCGGGCGCATCGTGGTGGACAATCCTGGTGACCGCATGCGCCTGGCACATGCCGACCCCAGCCATGGCGCCCTCACCATGCTGCGCACCCAGTTCCTGCTGGATGGGGAGGTGCGTGATGCCCACCTGCTGGTCACGGCCATGGGGGCGTGCGAGTTGCACCTCAACGGACAGCGGGTGTCCAGGGACCGCTTCGTGCCCGGCAGCTCGCAGTACCGCGAGGTGCTGGGATATGCCTCCTATGACGTGACCTCCCTGCTGCGCAAGGGCGAGAATGCCCTGGGCGCGCTGCTCATGCCAGGCTGGTACACGGGCAACATGTCCTACAGCACACGCAACTATAACTTCTGGGGTGACCATGAGGCACTGCTGGCCAAACTGGTGGTGCGCTATGCCGACGGGCGCGAGAAGACCATCGTGACCTCGCCCGGCACATGGCATGCCTGCACGGATGGCCCCTGGAGGTATGGCTCATTCTTCAACGGCGAGGTCTATGACGCGCGTCGGGAGACCCTGGTGCAGGGCTGGACAACTCCCTCATACCGTGAGGGGGGCGAATGGAGGCCCGCCGAGGTCATCGCCATGCGTCCCTGGCAGAGGCCGCGCATCGAGTCGCGCTATGATGCCCCGGTGCGCCTGTGCCAGCGGCTCGATGCCCAGCGCGTGGCTCCCGTACACAGTGAGGACGGGCACACCTACACCTACGACATGGGGGTCAACATGGTGGGCGTGCCTGAGATAACCTTTCCCCAGGGCTGCCTGCAGGCGGGCGACACGGTCATCATCCGCTATGGCGAGCAACTCTACCCGGGCCTCTATGACCAGGGGCCGCGCACCGAGGACGAGCGGTGGTATGCCCAGACGTATGGCCCAGAGGGCAGCGGCATAGCCGGACGCATCCTGCAGGCCAACCTGCGCGCGGCTCTGGTGACCGACTTCTATGTGGCCCAGGGGGACGGGGAGGTGACCTACTCGCCCCGCACGACCTATCGCGGCTACCAGTATGTGCAGGTCACGATGCCCTCGCACCAGGGCGCGCTGCCGCTGGAGTGTGTCAAGGGACTCGTGCTGTCGTCGGACTCGCTGCCCACCGGCACTTATCATGCCGAGACGTGGGACGGTGCCACGGGCCGGCTGGCCAACCAACTCTTCAGAAACATACAGCGGTCCCAGCTGGGCAACTTCTTCACGCTGCCCACCGACTGCCCGCAGCGCAACGAGCGCATGGGGTGGACGGGGGACGCGCAGGCCTACACACGCACGGCCACATACAACAGCGATGTCTATGGCTTCTTCAGGCAATGGATGCGCTCGCTGCGTGCCGACCAGAGCACAGAGGGGGGCATAGGCTCCACCATCCCCGAGTACACCCGCGAGCGGCCCACAGGCTTTGCCGACGGCACCACCTGGGGAGCGGCCATCTGCATGGTGCCCTGGCAACTCTACAGCCAGTATGCCGACAGCCAGATAGTCACCGACAACCTGGATGCCATGGTGCGCTGGCTCGACGGCATGGCCTCATATTCCATGAGTGAGCGGTATCCGCACCTGTCCAGCAAGACTTCGGGACTGGCCGACTGGCTTGCCATGGATGCGCGCACGCCACCCGACCTGGTCAACAACGCCATCTATATCTACATGATGGAGGTGACTGCCAGGATGGCCGAGGCCGTGGGGCGGCCCGACATCAGCCGCAGGCTCACCGAGCGACGCGCCCTGGCCAGGCAGGAGTGGAACCTGTGCTATGTGGACGAGGCCACAGGACAGACACGTGCGGCTGACGGCACACGGGTGCACACGCAGAGTTCCTATGCCACACCACTCAACTTCAACTGCTTCTCTGACGAGAACCTCCCCCGCGCACAGCGTTGGCTGGCCTTGCTGGCAGAGCACCCCAGCCAGAGTGGCGAGGGCGGGATGAAGTTCACCGACCACACCATCACCACCGGTTTCTCGGGCACGCCCAACATACTGCCCGCGCTGAGCCGCTCGGGACACTGGGACGAGGCGTTCCGCATGTTCTGCTGCACCGACTTCACCTCCTGGCTCTATCCCGTGACGCACGGGGCCACCTCCATCTGGGAACGCTGGAACGGATTTGAGTGTGCCTTTGGACAGCATCAGGAGAACACCATGAACTCCTTCAACCACTTTGCCCTCGGTGCCGTGGGTCAGTGGATGTATGAGTACCAGTTGGGCATCACCTCGGGTGAGGATGGGGGCTACCGCCGTTTCGTGCTCCAGCCAACCTGTGCCCAGCCATACAAGTCGCTCGATGGGGGCTACCGCTCTGACTATGGCGAGATACGCAGCGCGTGGACTGCCGATGAGCAGGGACGCATGCTCACCTACCGCGCGGTGGTGCCGGCCAACACGACTGCCGTGCTCTATCTGCCCATGCAGGCCGGATATTTCCGTTCCTCAAGGGGGGCGCGATTCCTGGGCCAGTGTGAGCACCTGGGCCGCCAGGTGGCACGCTACGAGTTGGATGCCGGAACCCACACATTCACCCGTAATGGTGACGAGGTCACTGTGCGCTGAGCATGCTGACTGACAGGGAGGGGCCATGCAGCGATGAAATGTCGCTGCATGGCCCCTCTTCCTTGTATATGGGCTTCCCCGCTCAATACCTAATATGTAAGGTTACTCCCAGGTGCATGGCAGACTGCTGAGTTGCGTGAGGAGCGTCTTGGCCAGTCGCTGGTGCCCCAGGGTGTTGGGATGCAACTGGTCGGTCTCCTCGTTGCAGAAGTACTGCCTCTGGCTGGGCATCGTGGGGAGCAGGCCGCTGAGTGAGAACAGGTCGATGACGGGCACGGCCCACACATGGGCGGCCTCGCCGATGACATCGGCATAGTCATCGATGAAGAGGCCCTGCTCGTTGCGGTAGTCCTCGCTGGGCTGGCGGTTGCCCTCACCGAAGAAGGCATATCCACGGTGCAGCGGGGTGAGCAGGATAATCTGCTTGGTGGGGTAGAGTTCCTTGAGGTGCTTCATGGCCACGTTGATGCGGCCGCGCAGGGTGCCCTGGTCCATGCAGAGCGTGCGGTGCAGGCGCACGTCCCGGAACTCCCGGCCAGCCTTGCCCCGCTGGACCTCCTCGGGCTTCTCGGTGAACCAGGTGCCCAGCGGCAGGTCGCCATTGTAGTCGTTGGTGCCCAGGAACACGATGATTCCGTCCACGTCCTGTCCCACCTCCTGGTGCAACTTGTCGGCCAGTCCGATGGCGTGTGTCCAGTCAAATCCGCTCACGGCATACACCAGGGGCGTGCTGTGCAGCCAGTCGGCCAGGAACTGCCAGTAGTGCGTCACCTGCCCGCCGCCCTGGTTGGGGTCGGTCACCGAGTCGCCTATGTAGGCAATCCTCTTGCCCCACCAGGGGTGGGTGGCATAGGTGTCAGTCGTCTTCTTCTCTCCCTTGGCCTGCAGTGCCATGGTGCATGTGCCCATCATCAGCAGCATGCACAGAATGATTTTCCTCATCTCGTTCAGTATGTGTTAGGGTTACATAAGTAGTTGCTCAAAGTCAAAGGGTATAGTCTGTAAGCGGATGTCCTTTCTTGTTCCACCATCATCTTCTGTCCATACAGCGGCTCTGTTCCCATGCCTCCCTGGTCATGTAGCCTGCTACACTCCCTCTTCGGGCATGGAAATATATCTCGCACTCTGAACGAAATATAATGGTGCTTGATTTTGAACATCTACTTGTTCCTATTCCGTCGCTTTACTTACAAAGTTAAGGCTTTTCTCTGGAAGTCCCCGCGCAAGCCGCTTCCTGTTTGCGAAAGGCTGGGCATAATTGTGGAAAACAGGAGCCCCCAAAATGGCATGCAGCAGCCAGGTCAGGTGCGTGTGGTGCGCTGCTGCGAAAAGCGTTTTCTGAGGCCATGGCCAACGCAGGGGCATGCGATGCTACATGCAGGGGCATGCGGAGGCCTGTGCAGGGGCATGTGATGGCTGATGCAGCGGCATGCGTGAACCGTCCAGCCCAGGCTGGACGGTCAGCGCAGCATGGTGCATCACAAGCGATGCCGTCACGGGCGGGCTCATGTATCCCAATCGGCCATTGGGGAAACGGGCAATGAAGCATGCGGGCAGGCAACCTCCTTCGCTGCTAGACGGGGGTGAAGTGGCTGTGGGGTGGGGCTGGAAAGGATGTGGGTGGGGGAAGGCACACGTCTGTTCCGTGCATCCCGGTGCTCGTGTGCTGGCTGACGACAGGGTGAGGAAGTAAATCTTGTGGGAAATCCAGTGGAAGGGCCAAGCCGGCGCTTGAATGGTAGGCACCGTGAATGATATAGTGGAAGTGATGTGAAGTAATACTGTGCCTCTTCTGGTGATATGGTAATTGTTTATGGCTGTTGCCTGTAGGTTATCACCGGCTTGGTCTCCTCTGGGGGTAGTTAAACTGACATCTGATCTTTTTCACCTTGGTGTCACCCGCCCTACGCTCCCGCGCAAGCCTTGCGACACTTTCTATATATGGTAGAAACTATTGTCTCTGTTTACGCTTGCAAAGGTAAGGCAAGGTGTGCGCATCGCATTGGGTGGGGCTATCATATTACTCACATATTAGTGTTGCATAAGTATTAAAATACTATTAAATAACTATTAAATCTATTGAAAATGCGTATGTTATGATCGTATCAAGATATTCTTGAATGCAAAGGGAAAGGGCCGTGAAATGTGCCTTTCACACATCTCACGGCCCTTCTTTCTCTTTTTCTCTTCCTCTAAGGGTCTTCTGTCATGGGACACACAGGGCTGCGGTGCCCTCATGCTCCCTGTTCCTCAGTGTCCTCGGCCACTGTTTTCCTGTTGAGCACATAGCCCTGGCGGTTCACGTTGACTATCTCATAGGGGAAACTGCGCAGCGTGCTTCTGATGGAGGATACCAGTGTGTTGATTTTTGCATTGGCTGTCTCGCAGTTGTTGCTGTAGGAAGAGTCATCGAGCACACTGGAGAAGTCGCCCTTGCTGATGAAGTGGTCGTTCTTGGCTGTCAGGTATTGCAGGATGAGCAATACCTGTTGGCGGCAGCGCACATGCTCCTTGCCATAGATGAGCGTGCCCTGTGTGAGGTCAACGCGCAACTGCTCGTCGGACTTCTCCTCCTCCTTCTCCACAGCCTCCGCCTCCTTGGTCGGCTCTGAGAGGGTGATAAGGGTCAGGCAGATGCAGCAGGGCACCAGTATGGAGAACACGGCGGTGAAGATGGCGAAGAGGGTGGACATCTCCAGCACCTCGGACAGCACGCCACTGACATAGAGCAGCGAGATGAGGGCGCAGGTGCAGATGAGCGTGAGCGTGATGATGCTCAGGATACGCTTCCAGCGCGCCTGGTGTTTCTGTATATGTGACTTTGCAGTATGTTCTATACTCATTTTTAGTTAGTGCCTGTCCTTTTGTGGAAAGGCGGTTCGGGGTATGTGCTCATGCTCATCTCAGTCGGTGCAGGAAGATGACAGGATTGTCAGTCTGGCGCAACCCAGATGAGGTGAACTGGCTGAGCCCGTAGGCCTTCTCTATCTGGAGCAAGACGTAGGCGGGCAGGATGCTTACCAGTTGTCCGTCCACCATGTCCAGTGGGGCGGTGAGGTAGGGAAAACTGGTCTCGGGATTGTTCATTATGGTCATGTTCTGCACGCTGCCATCGGTCTTGCGGCGAGCGAGCAGGTACGACAGTCCGCACTTGCCGAACATCTCATATCCGATGTAGCAGGCCTTGTCCGTGGCACAGTAGAGTGCGATACCACGCACCACCGACTTGTGCCTCGTCATCTGGGTGAGTTCCTCGAAGGTGTACTCTGCCAGGTTCTTGGGCAACTGGTCCTTGGTGTTGAACGTGCATGCACGGAACGGGGCTGTCTCGCCCCCCACCAGCATCTTGATGTCCGTGTGGAAGGGGTTGGTCACGAGGAGCGTGTCACCGCTCTGCCCCACGAAGGGGTGGTAAGTGTCAGAGGTGAAGGACTCCATTCGCTCAAACGGCTCTGCCTCGTGGGTGAACTTCTGTGTGCCTATGTCCATGGTGATAAAGTTGGCCTTGCGCATGTTGCAGTTGCCCGAGGCAAGCACAAAGGAAGAGTCTGACAGGACTCTGAAGTCCAGGTAATAGTCATGTAAGGGGCAGATGCGTGCGAGTTGGCCGTCAAATGTGTATTGCATGACACGCTTCTGTGGGCGGCTGAGCACATAGATGCCGGCTGAGGTGACATCGAAAGCATCGGCTGTGGCATACTGCTCATTGCCCAGGCCCATGCCGTCAAGCGTGGCCAGGTGGCGGCCCTGGGCAGAGAACGTGAACACGCGTCCGGTATCGTCCAGGATGAATATCAGGCTGTCGAGAAAGCGTATATCCCGCACCTCGGAGAGCATCGGGCTGGTCACGGAGTCGAGCCTGATGCAGGTGTAGTCGCTCAGGAAACTGTCGGCGGGGAGGTCCTCGCTGACATCCACGCTGATGGCCTGCACCTCGCCCCTGCCAGGCCGCGTGCAGGCGGTCAGCAACAGTGCGAGAGTGGCCAGGCTGGTCAGTATGAACCTTATGTAATACATGTCTCTTTCAATGAAATAGGCGCGTCGTATGATTGGCGCGCCTTGCATGTCAGTTTCCTGTTGTCTTGTAGAGGTCTTCACAGGATACGGGTCGGAACGAAGCCTCGCCTCCTTCCTCGTATTCCAGTCGTCCGTCTATGGTGACGAAGCCCGCGGCATCAGCGTTGAGCGTGGTGCCGTCACTGAGACGCACACTCTTGCCTATACCCACGAACACAGTACATCTGGACTCGCGTGCCATCCAAGTCGTTGTGGTCTCGTTGCCTGTCAGAGCCTCGACGTTCTCGGCCAGCAGGGGGTTGGTGGCATTGGCCCCCATATCATCAAACGTGCGGTATTCACCATACGACCACATTCCGCCTACAGCGGCTATGCACGCCATTGCTGCCCACAGGGTTGCTTCGGTTCTTCTCTTCATCTTGTTCTCTTTGTCTGTTGGTCTCCCCTTGTCTTCGCCTTGTATGCAAGCTTCTGGCACATGTTTTTGGGCTGTAAGCCTGGCTCGGATGTGGATGATATACTTTCAAGGTGTAAAGGTATATCTTTTGCGGTTCCCCTGCAAGCGTTTCCCAGTTTTTCTTCTCTTGTGCTGGAAAGAATGTGCTTGCCGGGAACATTTGTGGGCCAACAAGATGTCGGGTAGTATGGCAGAACGCTGCACAATGGGGTGCTGTATTGTGCGTATTCTTTCCTTCGTAGTCTTTGTGCGCTTTCCTGGGGCTTGCATACACCTGTGATGCGTCTCGGATGGTGTGATTGGTCGGGATGAATGTGCAAGTTTTGTATTCCAGAATTGTTGGAAAATCAGGCTTCTGCAGGTTTTGGAAGAGGGACTGCCCTTGTCTGCTTGCCGCAAACAGAGAGCGGGGAGGGTGCCGTGGTGGCTTTCCTCCCCGCTCTCTGTGTATGTTTGTCTGCTTTTTTTCTCTTGTCGGCGGTGTACTCACACGTCCCAGCAAGGCTGTTTCCAGTGTATGGGCTCCCCTTTTTCCACACTCTCGCGTGCCAGCAGGATTCGCTGGTTGGTGCTTCCCCTGAAGAGTGCCTCCTCGCTGCGCTTGCTGGGGACAAATGGTCCATCGACGAGCACGTCTATGTTGAGGAGCAGGTGCTTGCTGCTCTCGCTCTTAAGCAATTGCTCAAAGAGGAATCCTGTATAGCACCAGATGGTCTTGTGGGAGTGCTCCTTGATGAGCCTGGCCAGTTCAGCAAAGGCCTCGGCCTGGTAGAAGGGGTCGCCTCCCGTGAAGGTGACATCGGCAAAGGGGTCGGCGAGGATTTCCTGGAGGAGTTCCTCTGTGGACGTGTCCTTGCCGCTGCCAAACTCCCATGACTGTGGATTGTGGCATTCGGGACACTGGTGCCGGCATCCCGCACAGTAGATGCTCGTGCGGAAGCCTGGCCCATCCACGGTGGTGTCGTGCAGTACCCTCAGTACGTTAATTGTCATGTACCACGCGGTCGTTCAGTTCTGACAGTTTGGCCTTGTTCCATCGGTCGGTGGTGCCCACCAGGTAGCCGGTGATGCGCTGCAGCCTGTCGATGTTGCTGCTGCCGCACTTCGGGCACACGTTGAGGTTCTTCTCGGCATTCTCATAGCCGCAGTCCATACAGCGGTTGCGCGTGTGGTTCACACTGCCGTAGCCGATGTCGTACTTGTCCATCATATCCACGATGCGCATCACAGCCTCGGGATTGTGGGTGGCGTCGCCGTCAATCTCCACATAGAAGATGTGTCCGCCGCGTGTGAGGTCGTGGTAGGGAGCCTCCACCTGTGCTTTGTGCATGGCCGTGCAGTGGTAATAGACGGGCACATGGTTGCTGTTGGTGTAGTACTCGCGGTCGGTTATGCCGGGCAGCGAGCCGAACTGCTTGCGGTCGTTCTTGGTGAAGCGTCCCGAGAGTCCCTCGGCTGGGGTGCCCAGTATGCTATAGTTGTGCTGGTACTGCTCGCTGAAGTCGTTTGCGCGGTCACGCATGTAACCCACAATCTTCAGTCCCAGTTCCTGTGCCTTCTCGCTCTCTCCGTGGTGCTTGCCAACGAGTGCCACCAGGCATTCTGCCAGTCCGATGAAGCCGATGCCCAGCGTGCCCTGGTTGATGACAGAGGCGATGGTGTCATTGGGCTTCAGTTTCTCGCTGCCCAGCCAGAGGCCTTTCATGAGCAGGGGGAACTGCTTGGCGTAGGCAGTCTTCTGGAACTCGAAGCGGTCATGCAGTTGTTGGGCGGTAATCTGAAGCAGGTTGTCCAGTTTAGCAAAGAAGGCGTCGATGCGCTCCTTCTCGTCCTTGATGCCCATGCACTCTATGGCCAGTTTCACAATGTTGATGGTGCTGAAACTGATGTTGCCGCGTCCGATGCTCGTCTTGGGACCGAAGCGGTTCTCGAACACACGCGTGCGGCATCCCATGGTGGCGCACTCCCACTTGAACCGCTCTGGGTCATCGGCCTTCCAGTTCTCATTCTGGTTGAAGGGCGCATCCAGGTTGATGAAGTTGGGGAAGAAACGGCGTGCCGTCACCTTGCAGGCATACTGGTACAGGTCATAGTTCCTGTCGGTGGGCAGGTAGCTCACGCCGCGCTTCTTCTTCCATATCTGTATGGGGAAGATGGCCGTCTCGCCGTTGCCCACACCCTCATAGGTGCTGCGCAGGATTTCCCTGATGACGCAACGTCCCTCGGCACTGGTGTCGGTGCCATAGTTGATGCTGCTGAACACCACCTGGTTGCCGCCACGGCTGTGGATGGTGTTCATGTTGTGGATGAAGGCCTCCATGGCCTGGTGCACGCGTCCCACGGTCTTGTTGATGGCGTGCTGCTTGATGCGCTCGCGTCCCTCAAACCCGGCCAGGGGTATGTTGAGGTAGTCGTCGATGGGCGCGTTGTAGAGTTCGCTGTAGTCCTCGGCATTGAGGTCTTCCAGTACCTTCACCTCTTCTATATATGAGGAGCGCACAAAGGGAGCCAGGTAAAAGTCAAAGGCAGGGATTGCCTGTCCGCCGTGCATCTCGTTCTGCACGGTCTCCATGCTGATACACCCCAGTATGCTGGCTGTCTCGATGCGCTTGGCAGGACGGCTCTCACCGTGTCCGGCCTGGAATCCGTACTTGAGGATGCGGTCGAGTGGGTGCTGTATGCAGGTGAGTGACTTGGTGGGGTAGTAGTCCTTGTCGTGGATGTGCAGATAGTTGTTCTTCACCGCGTCGCGCGCGTCATCGCTCAGCAGATAGTCATCGACGAAAGGCTTGGTGGTCTCGCTGGCGAACTTCATCATCATTCCTGCGGGCGTGTCGGCGTTCATGTTGGCATTCTCGCGTGTCACGTCGTTGTTCTTGATGTTGATTATCTCCAGGAAGATGTCGGTGGTCTTGGCCTTGCGCGCCACGCTGCGTGCGTTGCGGTACTTGATATATGCCTTGGCCACATCCTTGCGCGAGCTCTTCATCAGCTCGTTCTCCACCATGTCCTGTATGGCCTCCACGGTCATCTGTGGCTTTCCCTTCATGGAAATCCTGTCGGCTATCTGTCCTATCAGTGACTCGTCCTCGCCCTGCTCAGTGGCGAACATGGCCTTGCGGATAGCGGCTGCTATCTTTTGCTCGTTGAATCCAACGATTCGTCCATCTCTTTTCTTTACGGTCTGTATCATTGTCGGTATGTTGTGTAATCTAAGTCTGTCCGGGGTGGTGTCTCGCAAGTGTTTCCCTGGCTGTGTGCCGAAAAGAAATTGCGAGGCCATTCCCTCTTTTGGAATGACCCCGCAAAGTTAGATAATCGGTGCGTAATACACAATGCTTTTACGGAATAAATTGCCTGGTTTGGGTGATTTTTCCTCCCTGTTTAGGCAAATGTTTTCCGTTTCGTTTTATAACATGCTGATATATAGTATCTGTTTGTGTGTACTTGAAGAAAAAGTTTTCTAAAACGTTATATTGTGCTTACGAATGGTTGCAATATCAGAATGTTACTGCCTTGTTATGCCTGCTTACTAGCAATCCGTCACTCACCTGGCCGTTCCACTTCATGTCCCGGCGTGCCTTGAAGGTAATCCGCATGAGTTCGATGTCCCCCTCCAGGAGGTTTTGCATGCCCAGGTTGACAAAGGTCGGGTAGAGTGCCTTCTGCCCACTGGTGTGCAGTCGGTCATAGGTCATGTTGTACATGTCCTTTACGGCCAGGGGCTCCACGCCCGTGTATTCCAGTTCCGAGGCATCATAGGGCAGGCACATGCTCAGCGCGTTTACGCCTTGCAGTCCCTTTCCTCTTACAGTCAGGGTCACGGTCTCCCCTGCGGCATACCGTTTCTTGTCAGCCTCCACGGTCACCTTGCCCTTCAGCTCGCCCTTGGGCTCGCCATAGATTCCGCCCTCGAGCTCTGTGGCCACGGCACTGATGTCATAGGCATCGATGAGCCCGTTGCCGTTGAGGTCACCCTTGCTGATATATCCCGCAAAGTCACCATCCCCCTGGCGGAGTCCGGTATAGTTCATGTAACTGGTGAGGTCGTTCTCGTCAATCTTGCCATCCTGGTTGATGTCGCCTGGGATGTACCAGGGTGCACCTGGCTGTCGGAACACATATATCTGGCTGCCGCTGCCGAAATCACCCACTGCCGAGGTCACATGCAGGCGTATGTAGCGCCATGCTCCATCCACATGCGGAAGCAGGTCGAAGTTCTTCTCCTCGCTATTGCGCTTCCAGTTGAACGTGCCCGCGTCAGTCCAGTGCTCACCATCTGTGCTCAGGCTCACGCTGCCCTCAAGCAGGGTGCCGTTGCCTGCATCGGTGCGGGGGATGTAGCGCAGGCTCTCCAGGTGGCTTACGCTGCGGGTGTCGATGGTGAGGTCAAAGGGCACCGCCTTCTGGCTCCACACCGTGTGCCACACACTCCCCTCGTCGAAGTCAAACAGGTGTCCCACCTTCTGGCCTGCCTGGTTGGCACAGGTGGTCGTGCCTCTCATGCCATGGATGGCATACTTCAGGGGGTCCTCGGTGGTGGTGGCATAGATGTCGGTCCACTCTGATGCTCCCTGGGCATTGACGGCCCTCACCTTTATCTCATAGTCACTCTTTGGCTGGAGCTCGTCTATAGTGTAGCTTGTCTGCCGTATGGTGGAGTAAAGCTGGCCCTCGAAGAGCAGCTCGTAGTAGTCTGCTCCTGGCACCTCGTCCCATGACGGTGTGAGCGTGTAGGCCTGCAGGTTCTCGTCAGTGATGCGGCACACGGGTTTCTGGAGGGCTCCGCTTGTCCTCAGCAGATGGCTGGTGGTGTCGATGGATGCCTGTGTCACCAGGGTCACCTCGTTCTGCGTCACGTCAGTCTGCGCCAGGTTGACCATCAGGGCGGGCACCTTGCGGTAGGTGTCATCATCGATTCCGTAGTAATAGGAGTTGGGTGTCTGCCTCCAGGTGGCGAAGTCTCCAGTGCGTGTGAGTGGCAGTTTGCGCCCGCCCACCTTCACGGTCACCTTCTTCGGCTCTTGCTTGCAGTAGATGCGCACC